>CAXNDY010000043.1:0-6984 GCA_964201095.1 Saccharofermentanales bacterium | reverse complement strand
CGACCAGGAGGCGACCTTGTTCGGCAGCGCCTCGAGGGCGGCCATGTCCGGCGTGGGTCCGGGCGAGACCGTCGGCGCCGGTGACTGGGTCGGCGGGACGGGCGAGGGAGTCGCAGTGGGGTCGGAGGTCGGGAAGGCGGTTCCGGCGTCGCCGTGGGGGCGGTCGTGGCGGCCGCGGTGGGCGTTGGCGTGGGCGTCGACCGGGGTCCGAAGGGGAATCCGCCCGGGCTGAGGACCATCAGGACCGCCACGACGGCGACGACGAGGGTCGCGACCGCCAGTCCGCGAGGGGAGCGGCGGCGGCGGCGCGGGGCCGGGTTGTGGCGGACCGAGGGATTCGAGTACTTCATGGATTCTCCGAAAGGGTGGCCACGAAGAAGACGCGCTGGGCGGAGGGACCCGCCGGCGTGCGGCGCCGGGCGTCGAAGACGCGGATCCCCTGGAAGCCTGCGGTCCGCAGCATGGCGGTCAGCGTGCGGTTGTCATAGAAGCGCTCGACGATGGTCTCGTCGCCGCGCGTCCAGGTCCCATCCCCGTTGTTCGTGAACAGCACGAGGTCGGCGGTGTTGCGGTTCGTGGCGCGGGAGAACGCATTGCGCCAGAAGAGCACGCTCTCGTCGTCCACCTCGTAGCGCGTGCGGCGGCCGAGTCGACGGGCGAAGTGGATGCGCGTCGCGACGTCGAAGACCAGGACGCCTTCCCGGTTGAGGTACCGTCGGCAGAGACGGAACATCCGCTGGAGCGCGGGGGAGGACGTGATGTGGTTGACGGTGTCGGTGAGGCAGCAGATCGCGTCGACGGTCCCGAAGAGTTCGAATCGCGTGATGTCCTGCTGGAGGTAGAGGATGTCGCGGGAGTCGGGGGGCGTCGCGTCCATGGCCTGCCGCAGCATGCCTTCCGAGGCGTCGATGCCGATCACGTCGAAGCCCCGCGCGGCCATGTCCCGGCTGAAGGAGCCGGTGCCGCAGCCGAGGTCGAGGAGAAGCCGCCGTCCGTCCCTCCCGTCTCCGCGGCCTTCCGGCGTGGCGCCGCAGGTCGTCGCGAGCTCGGCCGCGTAGGCGGCGAGCGCTTCGGCCGGACCGCGGTCCTGAAGACGGTCGTACAGGGAGGCGAGGGAATCGTAGTCGTTCACTCCGTCGTCTCTCCTATTTGTCGAATCATCGAGGGAGGTTGGCGAGATAGACGATGGCGGCCTTGAGCTGTTCATCCTGGTCGCGGGGGATCTCCTCGACGGAGAGGTTCGCGACGGCTTCCGGCAGCTCGACGACCTGGTCCGGTGCGAGACCTTCGCCCTCGATGCAGACGCCCGACGGCAGGTAGTAGCGGAAGGTCGTGACGTTGACCGCGGACCCGTCGGACAACGCGTAGGTCATGGTGCCGGAACCCTTTCCGAAGGTCTGCGTGCCGATGAGCCAGGCCTTCCCGAAGTCGCGCAGGCACCCGGAGAAGAGCTCCGAGGCGCTGGCGGTGTACCCGTTGACGAGGATCGCGTAGCGCATCGTGTCGGGTACGCCGGTCTTGCTGTCGGAGGTCCACGACTCGTCGAAGGCCTTTCCGTCCTGACGTCCCTTGATGCTGGCGATCTCGCCGTACGGAAGGAGGTAGTCGAGCATGCCGGTGACTTCGACGGCGCTGCCGCCGGGGTCGTTGCGCAGGTCGAAGACGAACGAGGTCGCTCCCTTCGAGATCAGGTCCTGCACGGCGGCCCGGAACTCGATGTCGAGGCCTTCCGAGAATTCCTTGATCTGGATGTAGCCGATTCCGTCCAGCAGCATCATCGACCGGACCGGGTCGCTGACGATCCGCGCGCGGACGATGGACAGGTCGATGTCCGCTCCGGTCGACGGACGACGGATCCCGATCGTGACCGTGGTCCCCTCGTCCCCCTTGACGCGGGTCGCGATGATGTTGGTGTCCTTGAGCGACGTGATGTCCTCGCCGTCCACGGTGATCAGCACGTCTCCCGTCTTCAGCCCGGCCCGGTCCGCGGGACCCTCCGAGACGACGGAGGAGATCTCGACGAAGCCGTCCTTGTTCACGATGACGCTCGCGCCGATGCCGTAGTAGACGCCGTTCAGACTCTCCTGCCAGAGGGTGTAGTTCTCCTTGTCGAGGTAGAAGGTATAGGGATTCCCCAGGTTGTCCGCGAGACCGGACACCATGGCGTCCAGCAGCTGCTCGTCGGTCAGCTCCTCGAGGAAGTTGGCCTTCAGGTATCCGCGCATCTCGTCGATCTTCGCGATGCGGTCCCGGACGGCCTGGGTGTTGTCGAAGGAGAGCGAGGCCGTAGAGGCGTTCCGGTTTCCATAGACGAGGAGGCCGACGCCCACGCACAGGATGGAGGTCGCGACGAAGGTGACCAGCGTGGTCAGCAGCACCGCCGTGAAGAGCCGTCCTCGCCCGAGGCGGTTCCTGCCTCCGCCGGCGGCGTCCGCGGCGCGGGCGGTTTCGGGTGCCGCTGCCGGGACGGGGGTCGGTTCGACATACTGGTATTCGGGGCCGGGTCCGGGGTTCTGGTCCATGGGGCCTTCCTTCCTTGGGCGGCAACGGCTCGCGCGAAGGCGGCTAACGCACGCCGAGGTACTTCTTCTGCATGGGGTTGACCGGCGTTCCGTTCTCGCGGACCTCGAAATGCAGGTGAGGACCGGTCGACGAACCCGTGCTGCCGCACAGGGCGATCAGGTCTCCGGATTCGACCATCTGGCCGATCTTGACCTTGATCAGCTTGGTGTGGGCATAGAGGGTGCTGATGCCGCCGCCGTGGTCGATGACGATGTAGTTTCCGTAGCCATCGCCGCCGGTGTTGTTGCCCGTCGTGGCGTTGTAGCCGGGAATCGTGCGGATCACGATGACCTTGCCCGTGGCGGCGGCGACGATCGGGGCGCCGTATCGCCCGCCGATGTCGACGCCGGTGTGCATGCGGTAGACGCGCAGGATCGGGTGCATCCGCATTCCGAAGGGGGATGCCACGATCTGCTTCGCCACGGTATCCTGCTCGGGGTAGGGCCAGATCATGAGTCCGCCGTAGTAGGCGATCTTCTCCTGGAGGCTCAGGATGGCGGCCTCGATCTTCTTGGACTCCTCGAGCAATGCGTTCTCGGTGGCGACGACGTCGGCGAGATGCTTCTTCGTCGCCGCGAGTTCCGCCGCGGTCTGCTCCATCTGGTTCTTCAGCGCGTCGATCTCGGCCTGCTTGTCGGCGACGACGGCCTGCATCTTCTTCGTATAATCCTCGGCGGTCTGCCGTTTCAGGATCGCGTCGTCCTTGGCCTCGGTCAGTTCCGTGACGATCTGCCGGTCGCTCTGCGCGACGGCGGAGATGACCTCGAGGTTGGCGAAGAATCCTGCCGCGTCCTTCGAGTCGAGCAGGATCTCGAGCGGCAGCCGCGTCCGGCTCTCGAACATGATCCGCAGACGCTCCTTGTACTGCGCCTGCTTGTCCTCGAGCGTCTTCTGGGCTTGCTTGAACGCCTCGAGCGCGTCGTCGAGCTCCTGGAGCGCCACGGTCAGCTCGTCGATCAGCGTCTCATAGCGCGCTCGTTCCTCGTCCGAGCGGGAGTTCAGCCAGACGAGGTCGCCGCTCAGCGCCTGGTTCTGCTTCTGGAGCTGCACCTTCTGGGCGGCCATGTTCGCGAGCTGCGCGTCGATCCGGTCCTGGTCGGCCTGCGCCTGCTTGAGGGCCTTCTGCAGGTCGTAGTAGGAAGTGGCGGACGCGGGAACCGATGCAAAGCAGACCAGACAGACCGACGCGAGGATCAACACGAGAGATAGGACCTTTCGCAGCGGGATTCGCAGGAATGGTGGCCGGGACGGGCGGCCGGAGGTCGTGTCGGTGGTGTGGATCGTCATCGCGTGTGCCTCCTTTCAGACTCGGACATGCCGTCGGACGGACAGCGCGCTGCCGATCGATCCGACCAGCAGGCCGAAGAGCACGTTGACCGTCAGCACATACAGGGAGACGGTCGAGAGCGGGAGCAGCGTCAGGAAGGCCGCGGTTTCCGGATTCGCCGCTCCCTGGAGGAGGGACGAATAGCCCCAGTGGAGCAGGCCCCAGGCGGCGAGCCCGCCCGAGATGCCGACCACGGCACCCTCCACGACGAAGGGGACCCGGATGTAGCGGTTGGTCGCGCCGACGTACTTCATGATGCCGATCTCCTGCGAACGCGAGTAGACGGCGACGCGGACCATGTTGGAGATGATGAAGAGCGCCACGATGCAAAGGCACAGGATGCCGACGGCGGAGGCGAGGTTGACCCACTGGACGATGGACTGCAGGAAGTCCATCACGGGCAGGCTGATGTCTACCTTGCGGACGCCGGGAACGCCGGACGTGCGCGCGGAGAAGGATTCGGCCTCGGCCGGGTCGGTCAGACGCACCGTGAAGGACCAGGAGAGCAGCGACTCGTCGAAGCCGTCGAGCACCGCGGCGTCGGCGCCCAGCTGGGCGCGGAAGTCCTCGAGGTTCTGCGCCGGCGACTTCTTCGTGTACTCCAGGACGCTCGGGTCGTTCTTCAGTGCCTGTTCGATGACGTCGACGCGCGCGGCGTCCGCATCGTACACGACCCAGACCTGCACGGGCGGCTGCTGACCGGCCTTTTCGGCGATGGAGCGCGCGTTCATGGTGAAGGCGACGAAGGAACCGACCAGCAGGAGCATGAAGGCGATCGTGGTCATGGAGGCCAGGGTCACGAAGGGGTGGCGGAGGAGGCTGCGGCCGCTTTCCCGGACGGCGTGGCGGAGCGTCGTGAGCTTCATCCGTCCACCGTCCCTTCCGTTGCGGCGGCGCGTGCGGCTTCTTCGGCCATCTCCTCGAACGGAGGCACGTCGTCCTCGTCGGGTCCCGGTACGGGTTCGTTCTCCTGGGCGATGCCGTAGCCGCTCGAGCGGTCGTCGCGGACGATGCGCCCGGCTTCGAGCTCGATGACGCGGCGCCGCATCTTGTCGACGACCGAGCTGTCGTGGGTGCAGACGATGACGGTGGTGCCCCGGTGGTTGATCGAGTCGAGCAGGGCCATGATCGATTCGCTGTTTCCCGGGTCGAGGTTTCCCGTCGGCTCGTCGGCCAGGATCAGCATCGGGTTGTTCACCATCGCCCGCGCGATGGCGACGCGCTGCTGCTCGCCGCCGGAAAGTTCGGAAGGACGCATGCCGGCCTTGTCCTTCAGGCCGACCGTGCTGAGCACGATCGGGACGCGGCGGCGGATCAGACGGCGGGTGGCGCCGACGATCTCCATCGCGAAGGCGACGTTCTCGAAGACGTTCTTGGTTTCGATGAGCCGGAAATCCTGGAAGACCATGCCGATGTTGCGCCGCAGGAAGGGGACATAGCGCCTCTCGATCCGGGCGATGTCGTAGCCGTCGATCAGGACGCTGCCCTTCCTCGGGCGCTCCTCGCAGGTCAGGAGCTTGACGAGCGTGGACTTGCCGGAGCCGCTCTTGCCGATCACGAAGAGGAACTCACCCGGGTCGACCACGAACCCCACATCCTTCAGGGCTTCGATTCCGGAAGGATAGGTCATGCCCACGCCGCGGAATTCGATCAAAAGGAGCCTCCCTTCGAGGTCAGGTGCGCCAGCCCCTGCCGTCGGGGTTCCGGCTGCCGGACCCGTGGCTCTGCCGCTCGAGGTAGCGGCGGACCATGGAGGCCAGCTTGAAGAGGACGGCGTCGTCGAACCGGCGGAGGTCCAGCGCGGTGATCTTCTGGACCTTGTCGAGCCGGTACACGAGGGTGTTGCGATGGACGAAGAGCTGGCGCGACGTCTCGCTCCCGTTCAGGTTGTTCTCGAAGAACTTCTGGATCGTGAGCAGGGTCTCGCTGTCGAGGGCCTCGTAGGCGCCCTTCGGGAAGACCTCGTCGAGGAACATGTTGCAGAGGGTCGTCGGGAGCTGGTAGATCAGGCGGCCCAGGCCGAGCTGGTCGTAGCGGACGATGTGGCGCTCGCCCTCGAAGATCCCGCCGACGGTGAGGGCCATGAGGGCCTCGCGGTAGGACTTCGCGGTATCCTTGAGGTTTTCGGCCGTCATGCCGACGCCGATGTGGACGCGGGTCATCGACTCCGCGTTGAGGTTGTCGAGGATCGTGCTGGCGATCCGGTCGGAGAACTCGCTGCGCTCGCCTTCCTGCTCCGTGACCAGGACGAAGGTCTCCTCGTCCATGGCGAGCACATGCTCCCGGCGGCCTTCGGGGAAGAGCCCCTGCAGGATCTCCAGGCAACCGCCGCTCTCGCCCTTGTCGATGCGGACCATGAAGACGACGCGCGGGGCGTGGAAGGAAATCCGGTACTCGCGGGCCTTGAGGGGAATATCCCCCGGAAGTTCGTTCTCCAGCAGGACGTTCTTCAGGAAGGAGTCGCGCTCGGCGTCGGTGTTCCTTTCCTTCAGGGCGGCCTGGATCCAGTTGCCCAGCAGTTCCAGATACGTGCGCGAGACCGGGTCCGTCCCTTCGATGAAGGCGATCAGGCCCTGACGGTCGGTGGCCGCGAGGCGCAGGTAGGTCCGCCCCGAGGCGATGGCGACGCGGTCGTCGGTGGAGCCGAAGGTGCGGGCGGACATGTCCTCCGCGCCCTCCCTGCGTTCGTCGGTGCAGGCGATGACGGAGCCGGAGCCGTCCGTGACGCCGGCGGTCCGGTCCATGACCTTGGAGGCCTCCCGGATGCACTTCCTGATTTCTTCCATATCTCTCACTCTTTCACTCAGCGGAAAGCAAGCCCGCCCAGAATGCATTGCAATTCATCTTAACGATAACCCGCCCATGTTGCAAGGCGGTTACGGCGGGGGGAAGTTTCCGCTACACCCTGCAGAGCCCATTGGAAAGCGCATGTCGGGACCTTCCGAACATTCTGTGAACATAAGGAGAAGGCACCCGTCGCCGGGTGCCTTCCTTCGGGTGCAGGACAGGAAGGAATCAGTTCACGATGACCTTCTCGGTGTCCTTGTCGTAGAGCTGGATGCGGTTGGCTTCGAAGCACATCGGGACGACGTCGC
>CAXNDY010000042.1:0-7029 GCA_964201095.1 Saccharofermentanales bacterium | reverse complement strand
GAAAGAAAGATGCTATCGCTTGAAAGACTTTTCGACCGTGGGATGATGGACCACTTCGGTTCCGGGAATGACGTGATGTCCTGGATTTCGTTCGGACTGCGGACCCTATTCATTCTCGCCCTGATCGCCCTCGCCATCGTGCTGATCGTCCGCGCCGCACGACACCACCGCCACGGCCCCATGGACCGTCCGGAAGCCCCGCCCTCCCCGTCCGCCGAGAGTGCGCTGAAGATCCTCAACGAGCGCTATGCCCGCGGTGAGATCGAGGAAGAGGCCTATCGGAAGATGAAGGAAGAACTGCGCAGACCTTGAGTCCCTGATCGTCCTCCCGTGGACGTCCCCCATGTCCTGGCAGCGTGCGGGAAGTCCCTTTCACCCCGAAAAAGAAGACCTTTGCGGTACCCTCCTTCCGCAAAGGTCTTCTGATGTTTCCGGGGTGCGAGCGAGATGAACGGCGACTACTTGAAGGCGCCCGCTGGGAACTGCGCCCTGGAGTTCCAGCACACCCACTCGGTGTATCCGGCGTCCGTGATGGCCTTGATCTGGGCCGCGACTTCCTCCGCTCCATAGTTCATGAAGTAGCCGGACGGGAGGAACGAGGCGGTGAACGACTGGAGATACGGGCGAACGGCGGAATAGCCCGTCTGCTCCGTCGAGACCTTGCCGAGCAGCAGAGCGTTGTACATCACGGCATAGGGCTCGAGGTCGGGTTTCTTGAAGAGGATGCCGTTCAGGTAGGTGCCGGTCCCGTTGCCGCTGTAATGGGTCGCGGAGTTGTTCGCGTAATGGGAGGGATAGATCATCGGGCAGACGTTGTCGACACCGGGGACGATTCCGACCGTTGCCCAGTCCTGCCCGAGATTCTTGCCGTCCGTGCGGCTGGACAGGATGATGCCGAAGAGGTCCGCCCCCAGCGGGACACCCAGACGGTCGGTGATCTCGATCTTCGCCTTCGCGAGGAAGCGGTTGATGGTCTCCACGCGGGTCGGATACATTCCCGTCGGCCCGACGTAGATGGCGGCACCGGACTTGGTCCCTCCGGTGGGGAAGCGGACGTAGTCGAACTGGACCTCGTCGACGCCGAGCGCGATGACTTCCTTCGCGATGGCGATGTTGTAGTCCCAGACCTCCTGTCGGTACGGGCTGACGAAGGCCAGCCCACCCTCGTTCGAAAAGAGGAGCATGTTTCCGGACTGGTCCCGGAGACAGAGATCGGGCCGGGCCTTGGCGAGGATCGGGTCCTTGAAGACGACGATGCGGCCGATCACACGGATATCCGCGGCGTGGCAGGTAGCCACCAGGGACTTGATGTCGACGCCGCCCCGGACGGCTCCGATGGAAAGTGCCGTCGCGTTGGTGGATCGATAGTAGATGCCGTCGGACTCCTTGAGGTCGACGACGACCGTGTTCAGGTCCTCGGAGCTCTTGATCAGGGCGAGGTTGTTGGTCATGTTGGCTCCGCCGGCGACATAGAGGGCACGGACGGGGTAATGCTCCGCCACCTTCGGGCTGGAGACGACCGGAAGCGGCCCGAAGAAGTCGTCGGGGCTGGACAGGTTCTTCGAGAAGTCGGGAGTCGGGTAGGCGCCGACCGTGGGAGTCGGCTCGGAGGTCGGTTCCGCGGTTGCCGCGGGCGTTCCGGTCGGGTCGCCGGGGGCGGGCGTGGAGGTGGGTCCGGTGGCCGACGCGGTCGGCGTCGCGCTGCCGGTGGGAGTGGATGGGGAATTGAAGTATTCGGCGGCGAAGGAGACGAGGGCCGTGGCAAGCACGATGGCGACGATGGAGAGAACGACGACGCGGCTTCGGGCGGAACGTCTCGGTTCAGCGCGGCGGAGCGATCCTGGCATCTCGGTACCTCCTGCAGACCTGGATCCGGCAGAATCCGGATCCAACAACGTCATCCTACTCGAAAACGCCCGCAGGCTCAACCCTTCACGGTCCAATCCCGCCGATTTCTGCTACAATGAGGGCGAGCGGATAGGAAGGCTTCCGACGCCTTCCCTCGCAGGAGGAGGTAGTCCATGCTGGTCCGGAACTGCGCAGGTGGAGTGGTCTTCTACGGCGACAAGGTACTCGTCCTCAAGAACGAAAAAGGCGAGTGGGTCTTCCCGAAGGGTGCGATTCGTAGCGGGGACTACCCGGACGACGTCGCCGTCTCCCGCGTGAACCAGGAAGCGGGTGTCCGCGCGCGGATCGTCGCCACGGCCGGCAGGACCAACTACGAGTTCTTCTCGGTCTCCCGGCAGCGTCCGGTGTGCAACAAGATCACATGGTACATCATGCGCGCCGATACGGGCGAGGTCGTTCCGAACGTCGAGCAGGAATTCTTCGAAGGGGAGTTCCTGCCGGTCGAAGAGGCGATGGAGCGCGTCACCTACAGCCAGGACAAGTCCCTTCTGATGCTCTCCTACCAGAAGTACAAGGAGTGCGTGTGATCCGATGAGGGGTGCGTACCGGACCGTCGCCCGGACGGCGCGGATCCGGTTCGAGGAGCGTCGTTCCGTCTTCCACGGGATGTGTGCGCCGATAACCGATGAAGAGAGTGCCGTGGCCTTTCTGGGTGGCATCCGGGCGGAGTTCCCGGATGCCACCCATCACGTCCCGGCCTGGATCCTGGGCGGAGAGCGCCGGCTCCAGAAGCACTCCGACGACGGCGAGCCGCAGGGCACGGCCGGGCTTCCGGTTCTGGAGGCGCTGATCCGCAGGGGCGTCGAGGATGCCGCGCTCGTGGTGGTGCGGTACTACGGCGGGACCCAGCTCGGCACGGGGGGTCTCGTGCGCGCCTATGGCCAGGCGGCCGCCCTCGCGCTCGACGCCGCCGGCGTGGTCGAGATTGCCCCCTGCTCGGTCTTCCGCACGACCGTGCGCTACGCCGACCTCGACCGCGTCCAGCGAGGACTGCGCGCGACCGGCACGGGACTGATGGACCTCTCCTGCGGAATCGACGCCGAATTCACCGCCCTGGTGCCGATGGGCGCCGAAGCGGCTTTCCACAGGCTCCTCGAGGACCTCACGGCGGGGTCCGCCCTGTTCGATCCGCAGGGGTTCGCATCCGTTTCGCTCGACGCGAAGGGCATTCCCGAGCGGCCCTTGTCCCGCCCCCGTCCCTGAAGGTAGAATGAAGGCGCATTCCAAACGAACGTGGAGGATTTACGGATGTCAGGACATAGCAAGTGGGCGAACATCAAGCGGCGCAAGGGCGCCGTCGACGCGGCCAGGGGGAGCACCTTCACGAAGATCGGGCGCGAGATCGCGATCGCGGTGCGCTCGGGAGGTTCCGACCCGGAGGCCAACTCCAAGCTGAAGGATACGATCGCGAAGGCCAAGGCGGCCAACATGCCGAACGACAACATCACGCGCAGCATCAAGAAGGCCGCCGGAGCCGCCGAAGGCGAGAACTTCGAGGAGATCTCCTACGAAGGCTACGGCCCGGGTGGCGTCGCCGTGGTCGTCAAGACGGCCACCGACAACCGGAACCGCACCGCCGGGGATATCCGCCACCTCTTCGACAAGTTCGGGGGAAACCTCGGCACGAGCGGGTGCGTCTCCTTCCTCTTCCAGGAGAAGGGCGTGCTCGTCGTCGACAGGGAAGGCCGTCCGGACGAGGACGCCGTCATGGGCGACGTGCTGGAAGCCGGAGCGGAGGACTTCTCCACCGAAGACGAGGTCTACGAGATCGAGACGGCGCCGGGCGACTACTACCGCGTGCGCGACGCCCTCGAGAAGAAGGGGTACGCCTTCCTCGACGCCGCGATCCGCATGGTGCCCGTCACCTGGACGAAGGTCGACGACAAGGACCGCATCGAGGACCTCGAGAAGATGCTCGAGATGCTCGAGGACCACGACGACGTCCAGGAGGTCTTCCACAACTGGGATTCCTGACCCGGCGCGGATCCGCGCGAGGGGACTTTGAATGAAGGAAACCGGCAAGGACACGGGTAGGGAAACGGATAAGGACAAGGAGCGGGAGCGGAAGCCCACCGCCATCCGCGGCACGATCGGACGGATCGCCGTGGCGGTTTCGCGCGCCCCGGCCAACCGCCAGGCCGCCGAGGAGGACAAGGTCCGCGAGGCGATGCGCGAAGCCCTGTCCACCATCGAGATCATCGGCTTCATCGGCTCCTCCGGCACCGGCAAGAGCACGCGCGCCCTCAAGGTCGCGCGCATCCACGGCGTCGCGTACATCATCGACGACGGCCTCCTGATCCACGGGGGACGCATCGTGGCCGGTCTTTCTGCCAAACGCGCGAACTCCCGTCTGGAATCGGTGCGCCAGGCGCTCTTCGTCGAGGAGGGCCGCGCCTCCGTCATGCGCCGCAGCATCCAGGAGCAGGCGCCCGACCGCCTGATGGTCCTCGGTACGTCCGACGGGATGGTCGACAAGATCTGCGGCAACCTCTGGCTGACCCCGCCGGTGGAACGCATCCACATCGAGGACGTCAGCACGGAGGATGAGATCCGGACGGCGATCAGCACCCGTCTCCGCGAAGGCAAGCACGCGATTCCGGTTCCGAGCCTCGAGATCAAGCACGAGTTCTCCGGATACTTCTCCGAGCCCCTGACGCGCCTGCTCCGGCGCCGGGACCGGACCACCTCCTCGGTGCCCATCGACGCGGAGCGCACCGTCGTGCGGCCCACGTTCTCGAGCCTCGGACAGTACACCATCTCCGACGAAGCCCTGCGCAGCATGACCGAGCTGATCCTGCGCCGGGTGCGCGGCGTGGCGGGACTCGTCGGATTCGAGGCGGGGAACGACGCCTACGGTGCCGAGATCAAGGCGGAACTGGCGCTCTTCTACGGGTTCAACGCCCAGGAGGTCCTCCGGGAGGCGCAGAACCGCATCGTCCGCGAAATCGAGAAGTACACGTCGATCAACGTCATGACCGTCGACGTCCGGGCCCGGCGGGTCGTGCACCCGCCCCAGGGTCAGGCGCCGGGCGCCGCCGCGGACAGTCCGTCCCCGGACCGCGCGTAGAGGAAGAACCAGAGCTGCGCGAACCCCGCGGCTGGGCCGAAATAGCCTTCGACGAAGCGGCGCACCTCCTCGGTGCCCGCTTCCTTCGTCTGTCCGGACAGATAGACGGTGCGGATCGTGCGCTCCACCCAGCGGTCCACGGGACACACTTCGGGATGGAGCCCGCTCGACAGGAGCGTGCAATCCGCCACCTTCGCGCCGACGCCGGGCAGCGCGCGAAGCGCGTCGCGCGCCTCGGGTGCCGGCAGGGCGCGCAGCGTCTCCAGATCGGGCACGACCCCGCCACGGTGCAGGGCGAGCGCCGTACGCATCAGGTAGGGGCAGCGGTACCCCGCGAATGCTCCGGCGCAGAGGGCGTCGGAACGGCAGGCGTCGAGGCGTCCACGGCAGCGGTCGGCGGCGTGCGCCAGGGCCTCGACGGAGGGAAACGCGAACAGGGAACCGTCGGGGGAGGTGGCGTGGCCGGCCGCGGCCAGGCGGGCGGAACCGGGGAGCGGGTCGCCATAGGAGGCGGAAAGCGATTCGACGAGCCCCATGATCCGGGGGATGTTGTTCTGGGCCGACAGGATGTAGGAGAAGAGCGTCTCGTGGAATTCCTGCACCAGAAGCCGGGCTCCGCCGCCGAAACGCAGGGCCGCCTCCATGAAGGGGTCCTTCGCGACGGCGTGGAGGATCGGCGCATAGTCGCGGCCGAGGTCGAAATAGGGGTGGAAGACCTCCGCGAAATCCTCGGCCGTGCAGCCGGCCAGGACGAGGTCGCGGCCATCGGGGGTGAGGCGGGCTTCCACGGCGCGGCCGCGCACGACGCCTGCGAACCGGGCGGCGGTCCGGGGGACCGCGGCGCCAGACAGGCGGCGCCAGCGGAAGGCCTGACCGCTTTCCAGCGTGGCCGCCAGGTCGAAGCCGAAGGGGGAGAGGTCGGCGACGTCCTTCGCCGCGACGACGGGAACGCGCCGGCCCGGCACGCCCGGGTCGGATTCGAAGGACTCGACGAGGCGGAATCCGAGGCACTCCATGGCGCATTCCCTCCTTTGGCCCGTATGACCTATAATAGACCCTGATGGCGCCCGGACGGAAGGTCCGGCCAAAGACGAGTGCGGAAGGTGGACGGCATGAAGGAACGCATCTACACGATTCCGGTGAACGACGCCTTCGCGGAGGATGGCGAGTGCGCCCTGTGCCGCATGCGGCGCAAGCTCTCCGAGGATCTCGTGACCTATTTCCTGGGCCCCTCCCTCATGGAGCCGGACGTCCGGATCCACACGAACGAGAAGGGCTTCTGCCGGGACCACGCCGCGGCGCTGTACAACCGTCGCGAGAACCGGCTGGGACTCGCGCTGGTGCTGCATACGCACGCCGTGGAGACGGCCGGCGCCGCCAAGGTCGTGCTGGCGAAGGCCGCCGCGACGCCCAGAGGAGGCGCGCTCCGGCGGGGACGGGACTTCAAGGCGGGGCTGCTCGAAGCCGCCGACCGGATCGAGCGCCGCACCGGGACCTGCGCCATGTGCGACCGCCTGCGCACCACGATGGACCGCTATGTCGACGTGATCCTCTGGCAGTACTTCGAGGAGAAGGAGTTCCGCGTCCGCTTCGACACCTGCAAGGGGTTCTGCCTTTCCCACACCGCCGACCTGCTCCGCGGAGCGGCCCAGCACCTGGGCCAGGAACAGGCGGAGTTCTTCGTGAAGAGCCTCGCCAGGGTATCCGGTACCGGACTGGACCGGTTGACGGGCGAGGTGGAGTGGTTCACCCAGATGCACGACCACCGCAACCGGGACGCCTCCTGGGGAACGTCCAAGGACGCCCTTCCCAGGATGATCCGCAAGCTCACGGGCGACGTGGACCTGAACTGAGACCGGACTCCCTATTCTCTGGGAATGAAACCCGAAGGCTCGGCTTCCTCGTCGGGGGGAGAGACGTCGGGGGGCAGCGTCGGCTGCGCGCCGGGTGAAACCGTGGGCATCCGCGTGGGCAGAGGCGTTCCGGACAGGTCGAGCGGCTTCGCGGTGCGCAGGGCGTCGAGGAATCCCACCCCGACCGGGTGGAAGGGGAAG
>CAXNDY010000041.1:0-7111 GCA_964201095.1 Saccharofermentanales bacterium | reverse complement strand
CGTTCCAGCCGAGATTCTGTCGGTGTTCGAAGGATCGGGAACGGCCGTCCTCGACATCGGCGGTGAAGACATGGGCGCGCGCGTCGTCTCGTCGTTCCGGAGAAAGCTGTCCGAGCCGGACGTCTTCGTCCTGATGGTCGTCAACACCTGCCGGCCCTTCACGTCCGACGCGGACAAGATCGCCGCCATGGCCTCCGAACTCTCCGCGGCCGCGGGACTTCCCATCGACGCCTTCGTCGACAACACCAACCTGTTGGGTGACAGTGACGGCGCGATGCTACTGGCTTCGGCGAAGGTGCTTCGGGAGGCCTGCCGCATGAGCGGCATCCCCCTCGCCTTCGCTAGCGGGCTCGACGAGCTCCTGCCCGCGGAATGGCGCGGGACGATGCCCGACGGCACGCCGCTGGTTCGCCTGGACCGCATGCTGCGCTACCCCTACGAGGACTCGGACGCGACGCGGTGACCCCATCCTGCGTTCCCCTTAAGCGAGAGTCGCATCGCTTTCAATCGGTTCGAGGATGGGTATAATGGTACGGGACAGCGAGGTTCGGACAGGAAGTCCGAACGTCGGTCCGAAGAAACGGGAGGTTCCTTCCATGGCCAAGGTCGAGTTCCGAGAGGACCGCTGCAAGGGTTGCGAGCTCTGCATCGCGGTATGTCCGAAGAAGATCGTCGTCCTGCGGTGCGACCGTCTGAACGCCAGGGGATTCCACCCCGCCGGCGTGGATACGATGGAACAGTGCACGGGGTGCGCCTTCTGCGCGCAGATCTGCCCCGACGGCGTCATCGAAGTCGAACGATAGAGAGGGGTTGGGCCATATGTCGGACAGGGTCCTGATGAAAGGCAACGAGGCGATCGCGGAAGCCGCGATCCGCGCCGGATGCCGCCATTATTTCGGATATCCCATCACGCCGCAGACGGAGATCGCGCACTACATGGCGAAACGCATGACGGCGGCCGGCGGGGTGTTCCTCCAGGCGGAGAGCGAGATCGCAGCGATCAACATGGTCTACGGGGCCGCCGGAGCCGGCGCCCGCGCGATGACGTCCTCCTCGAGCCCCGGCATCAGCCTCAAGATGGAGGGATTCTCCTATATCGCCGGTGCCGAACTTCCCTGCGTCGTCGTCAACGTCGCACGCTGCGGACCCGGTCTCGGTGGCATCCAGCCCGCGCAGGGGGACTACTTCCAGGCGACCAAGGGCGGCGGCCACGGCGACTACCGGAACGTCGTCCTCGCGCCGGCTTCCGTGCAGGAACTCTACGAGCTGACGGTGGACGCCTTCGACATCGCCGACCGCTATCGCGTCCTATGTCTGATCCTGGCCGACGGCACGCTCGGGCAGATGATGGAACCCGTCCGCTTCCGCGGGGAAGAGGCCGGACGGACCCGCCCGAAACCCTGGGCCACGACCGGTACGCAGGGGAAGAGGGACCACAACACGATCCAGTCGATCTACATCGAACCCGACAGGCTGGAGAGCCACAATCTCATGTTGCAGGCCAAGTATGCCGAAATCTCCGCGCGCGAGGTCCGCTGCGAGTCGACCGGTTGCGAGGAGGCCGACATCGTCGTGACGGCGTTCGGGACCTGTGCCCGCATCGTGCGGAACGTGGTCCGCATGGCCGCCGAAGAAGGCATCAAGGTCGGCCTGATCCGGCCGATCACACTCTGGCCCTTCCCGACGGAAGTCGTCGCCTCCGTCTCCCGCAGGGAGAACGTGAAGGCCTTCCTTTCCGTGGAACTCAACGCGGGGCAGATGGTCGAGGACATCCGACTGGCCGTCGAAGGCCGGAAGCCCGTCCACTTCCACGGCCGCATGGGCGGCAACCTGCCGTCGCAGCGCGAGATCCTGGACGCGATCCGCGCGATCTTGCGGAAGTCGGGGGGAGAAGACACATGGCGCTCGTATACCAGAGAACGAAGGGTCTGCTCGACATCCCGTTCCACTATTGCCCGGGATGCACGCATGGAATCGTGCACAAGCTCGTCGCCGAAGTCCTCTGCGAACTGGACCTGCTCGGCGAGACGATCGGCGTTTCCCCGGTGGGATGCACCTACAACAACTACGAATACTTCGCCTGCGACATGCAGCAGGCCGCCCACGGCCGGGCGCCCGCGGTCGCGACCGGCATCAAGCGCGTCCTGCCCGACCGGACCGTCTTCACCTACCAGGGGGACGGGGACCTGGCTGCAATCGGTACCGCGGAGATCGTGCACGCCGCGGCCCGCGGCGAGAAGATCACCACGATCTTCGTCAACAACGCGATCTACGGCATGACATCGGGCCAGATGGCACCGACGACGCTGCTCGGCCAGGTCACGACGACATCGCCCTTCGGCCGCGACGCGGCGACACAGGGGTACCCGATCAACGTCTGCGAGATGCTGGCGACGCTGCGCGGCGCCGTCTACATCGAGCGGGTGTCCGTGACTTCCATCAAGGGCATCAAGGCTGCGAAGAAGGCCATCCGGAAGGCCTTCCTGGTCCAGAAGAAGGGGCTGGGATTCTCGCTCGTCGAGGTCCTCTCGACCTGTCCGACCAACTGGGGACTCTCTCCCGTCGAATCCATGAAATGGGTCGATACGGCGATGGTCGAGCAGTTCCCGCTCGGCGTCTTCAAGGGCGCCGACCTGGAGGTGGAGCCGTGAAGTCGCTGGAGATCGTCATCGCCGGCTTCGGGGGGCAGGGGATCCTGTCCGCGGGTCGCATGGTCGCCGCGGCCGGGCTCTTCGAAGGGTACGAGGTCTCGTGGCTTCCTTCCTATGGACCGGAGATGCGTGGTGGAACCGCCAATTGCCACGTCATCGTTTCCGACGAACCGGTCGGTTCTCCGGTGCTCAACGAATGCGATTGCCTGATCGCGCTGAACATCCCCTCCCTCGAGAAGTTCGAGTCCATGGTCCGGCCGGGAGGTTGCGTGATCCTCGACCGCTCCCTCGTTCCACAGGACCCGACCCGGAAGGATGTCCGCACCATCGCGATCGAAGCCTCCCGCATCGCCTCCGAGATGGGCAACATGACGTACGCGGGCGTCATCCTGCTCGGTGCCCTGTGCGCTGCGACGGACGGGTTCCGCAGGGACAGTTTCGAGAAGGCCCTGGCCGACGTCCTGCCGAAGGCGAAGCACGCCATGATCCCCGAGGAGATGGAGGCTTTCGACCTCGGAAGCAAATCCGTGGACGTGTAGGTGATTCAAGACCGCATGTGCGTCAGGACGACATCATGAGTATAATGGAGGAAACGCCATAGCGGCGAAGAGGGGGGATATCCGTGCAGGACGACAGGATCACCCAGGCCTACCTCTTCAATCGCGGCACCGATTGCATGTGCTATCGGCTTCTCGGCTCCCGGAGAGCCGGCGCGGAAGCCGAACGTGGATACTCCTTCGCTGTCTGGGCACCCCGCGCGCATTCCGTTTCCGTCGTCGGCGACTGGAACGCCTGGAGCCCCGACCAGGACAGACTCGAGCCTCTGGGTTCCACGGGCATCTGGACCGGCACCTTCCCGGCCGCCCGTACGTGGAACCGATACCGGTACCACGTCCTCGGAACCGATGGATCGGTTTTCGAAAAAACGGACCCCATGGCTGTCCATTGCGAGACGAGACCGTCCAATGCCTCCATTCTATACGACTTCCCGGAATGGACCTGGCACGACCAGGACTTCGTCCGGTCCCGCGAACGCTCCGCAACGGCACCGCTCCTGATCTACGAGGTCCACCTCGGCTCGTGGCGCCGCAACGCGGACGGCTCGGTCCTCGACTACCGCACGCTCGCCCACCAGCTCGGTGAATACGTTCTCGACATGGGCTTCACCCACGTCGAGCTGATGCCCATCATGGAGCACCCGCTGGACGATTCCTGGGGCTATCAGGTCACCGGTTTCTTCAGCGTCACCAGCCGGTTCGGCACGCCGGACGACTTCCGCTTCTTCGTCGACCACCTCCATTCGCTCGGCATCGGCGTGATCCTCGACTGGGTGCCCGGGCATTTCCCGCGGGACGCGCACGGACTCGCCCGCTTCGACGGTACCTGCACCTACGAGTACGAAGACCCGCGTCTTGGAGAACACAAGGAGTGGGGAACCCTGGTCTTCGATTTCGGACGTGCCGAGGTCCGCTCCTTCCTGCTTTCCAGCGCGGTGTTCTGGATGGACGTCTTCCACGTCGATGGCCTGCGCGTCGATGCCGTGTCGAGCATGATCTACCGCAACTACGGCCGCAACGAATACTCCCCGAACCAGTACGGCGGTGTCGAGAACCTCGAGGCGGTCGCCTTCCTGCAGGAATTCAACCGCGTCGTCGACGAGCGGTTCCCCGGCGTGCTGCGCATCGCGGAGGAATCCACCGCCTGGCCGAAGGTGACCCACCCGACCGAATACGGCGGGCTCGGATTCACGCACAAGTGGAACATGGGCTGGATGCACGACTCGCTCGACTACCATTCGCGCGACTTTGGATACCGGCGCTGGCACCACGACCAGATGACCTTCTCGATGGTCTACGCGTTTTCCGAACGCTTCATTCTTCCGTTGTCGCACGACGAGGTCGTCCACGGAAAACTCTCCCTGATCGGTCGCATGCCCGGGGATGCCTGGCGAAAGGCCGCCGCGTTGCGGGCGATGTATCTCTCCATGTACGCCCACCCCGGCGCGAAACTGATCTTCATGGGGGCCGAATTCGGCCAGTATGTGGAGTGGCGCTTCTTCGAGTCCCTGGAATGGTTTCTTCTCGGCTTCGAGACCCACTCCGGCATCCAGCGTTTCGTCCGCGACCTCAACCGTACCTACCGGAGCCTGCCCTCGCTCCATGAGGTCGACGACTCCTGGAATGGATTCTCCTGGCTCTCCGTGGACGATGCGGAGCATTCCGCGGTCGTCTATCTCCGCAGGGGGAAGGCCCCCGCCGATTGCACGATCGCCGCCCTGAACCTCCAGACAGGACCATTGGACTCCTATCGGATCGGCGTTCCGGCACCCGGAACCTACCGTGTCGTGATGGACTCCGACGCCGCCGTCTATGGCGGCAGCGACTACCTGATGCTCCGCAACCCGGAGCGCACCTTCGAATCCTCGTCGATTCCCGCGAGTGGTCAGCCATACAGCATCGATGCCGTCCTTCCGCCCCTGTCCGGACTCCTGATCCGTCGCATGGATGCAGAGCACGGCACCGGCGGACAGAACCCACCACCTCCAGGGAGGTAACGAAATGGCACGTAGAGAGGTCATCGCGATGATTCTGGCCGGTGGTCAGGGAAGCCGTCTGGGCGCCCTGACGAAACATCTGGCGAAACCCGCCGTCCCGTTCGGGGGCCGGTACCGGATCATCGACTTCACGCTCAGCAACTGCGCGAACTCCGGAATCGGAACCGTCGGCGTGCTGACGCAGTACCAGCCGCTCGTCCTCAACACCTACATCGGCAACGGGCAGCCCTGGGACCTCGACCGCAACGACGGAGGCGCCTTCATCCTGCCCCCGTACCAGAAATCGAGCCGCAGCGACTGGTACAAGGGCACGGCGAACGCGATCCACCAGAATGCCGAGTTCATCGACAGCTACGACCCGAAGAACCTCCTCGTCCTCTCGGGCGACCACATCTACAAGATGGACTACGCCAAGATGCTCCGCTCCCACATCGACAAGGGCGCGGATGCGACGATCGCCGTGATCGAGGTCCCCTGGGAAGAGGCTTCGCGCTTCGGCATCATGGCGGCCGACGAGACGGGCCGCGTCGTGGAGTTCGCCGAGAAGCCTGCGAAACCCAGGAGCAACCTCGCTTCGATGGGCATCTACATCTTCAGCTGGGACGTCCTCAAGCGGGTCCTCGTCGAGGACGACGCCGACGAGAACTCCACGAACGACTTCGGGAAGGACGTAATCCCCCGACTCCTTTCGGAAGGCGCCCATCTCCAGACCTACCGCTTCAGCGGCTACTGGAAGGATGTCGGAACCGTCGAAAGCCTCTGGCAGGCCAACATGGACCTCCTCGACTGCCCGGACGACATCAATCTCTACGACCGCACCTGGCGCATCTACAGCCGGAATCCGGTCAAGCCCGCCCACTACATCGCGCGCGGTGCCCGTCTCCAGAACAGCTGCCTGACCGACGGCTGCATCATCGAAGGCGAAGTGGACCACTCCGTCCTCTTCCACAGCGTGGTGGTCGAAGCCGGTGCCATCGTCAAGGACTCCGTCCTCATGCCGGGCGTTGTGATCGAAGCCGGCGCGTACGTTCATAAGGCGATCGTCGGAACGAACACGATCGTCTCCCGCGGAGCCCGGATCGGCTATTCGTCCATGGCTTCGAGCCCCTATATCAGCCGGATCTGCAGCGACGACATCACGGTGGTGGAACGCGGCCTGCGGCTGCGGGAAGGTGCCGACATCCCCGGGAACTGCATGGTGGAGCTCCGCGACGACATCGCCGCGGACAGCGTCATCGAACGCAGGACCACGGTCCGATAGGAGGAGGCGCACATGTTCATCGATGCGATGGGACTCATCCTGGCGGAGAACCGCAAGCTCAGTCTCGGCGAACTCACGCACAAGCGCGCACTCGCCGCGCTGCCCTTCGCCGGACGATACCGACTGATCGACTTCATGCTGTCGAATCTCGTCAACTCCGGCGTGACGAGCATCGGTGTCGTGACGTTCAACAAGTACCGGTCCCTGATGGACCACCTCGGTTCCGGCAAGGCCTGGGACCTCAGCCGCAAGGACAAGGGCCTCTTCATCCTGCCGCCGAACGTCCTGAGCGACAGCGTCGCCAGCGGCGGAGACATCGGCGACATGACCGCCGTCCTCGATCTCCTCCGCACGAGCCATCCGAACCACGTGATCCTCTGCAGCGCCAACAACGTCTTCACGACCACCTTCGACGATTTCTACAAGAAGCACATCGAGTCCGGGGCCGACGTCTCGATGCTCTACAACCAGGACGGACCCGAGACCAGCCGGGTCGCCACGGTCCTGCAGACCGACGGAAGCGGGTGGGTCCAGGAGATCCTCATCGGTCCGGAAAGCAAGCCGAACGCCAAGTTCGCCCTCGGGGTCGTCCTGATGCGGCGGCAGCTTCTCATCGAGCTGCTTTCCGAGTCCATCGCCCGCGGC
>CAXNDY010000040.1:0-7207 GCA_964201095.1 Saccharofermentanales bacterium | reverse complement strand
CGCAAGGCTACGCTCGAGGTAGGTCTTGAGTTCCGCAGGGGTGGTCGGATATTCCATCTTCAGCGTGTCGAGGAAATCCTTGCGGACATACAGGCCGTGCGGGGGCTCATTGAGGACTTCGTTGCCGCGACCGGTCTGCGTCGGGATGAAGTAGGTCTTGCCCGTGGAGGTCTTGTAGAGGTTCATCTCAGGGAACACCAGGCTGTAGATGCGCGCGTAGGACTTGATCGTCTCGGTCAGGTCCTTGATCTTGCCGGCCTGGCCCAGCTTCTCGTAGATGGTGCGTGTGTACGCGTCGTTGCCGCCCATGAACACGTCGGGTACATCGCCCGAGGCGACCATCAGGTTGAGTTTCTGGGTGTAATCGTCGCCGGTCGGCACCGTCATCGGCTCGTAGACGAGCGTCAGGTTGGTGCGCTTGGCGATTTCGGGAGCGACGATGTCGAGGTCGCTCTCGGGTCCGGTCCAGCCTTGCTCGAAGTATGTGACCTTCAAGGTGTGCGCTGCGGTGAATTCGGGATACTCCTGGGCCAGGGGGCCGGTGATGCCGGGGACTGCGGTCGGGTTCGCCTTGGCACAACCGGACAGGACGGACAGAATCAGGACGACGGCGATGATCAGGGCGATGAATCGGGTGTTCCTCCTCATGACGGTTCTTCCTCCTTGTTTCTTCGCTTCTTCTGGGATGGAAATCCGACGTGGTTATTCAAAAAGCGGTGTCTCCACTCACTCCTTGACCGAGCCTACGAGGATGCCGCGGATGAAATACTTCTGGGCGAATGGGTAGACCATGAAGACGGGAAGGATCGTGACGACGAGCATGGCCATCTTGATCGATTCGGGCGTGATCTTGACGTTGCGGACCATGCCACCCCCCGTGGAGAGGTTCATGTCCTTGAAGAAGGCCTTCATGTCGGCGCCTTGGATGATGCTGAGGAGAAGGGTCTGCATGGGCCAGAGCTTCGAATTGCTGACCATGATCGTGCCGTCCAGCCAGTCGTTCCATTCGGCGATGCCCCCGAGCAGGGTCACCGTGGCGAGGGCTGGGAGGCTGAGCGGCATGATGATCCGGAAGAAGACGGTGAGATAGCCTGCTCCGTCGAGCTGAGCACTCTCCTCGAGGGAGTCGGGCAGGTCCTTCATGCTGACGCGCAGCAGAAGGATGTAGAAAGGGGCGGCGAGCCAGGGAATCACGTAGACGAGGATGTTGTTCGTGAGCCCGAGCGTCTTGCAGACAAGGAAGTACGGGATGATTCCGCCTCCGAAGTACATCGGGACGACGACCAGCCAGGTGAAGAGCTTGCGGAACGGCAGATCCTTCTTCGTGATCGCGAAGGCGAAGAGCGCATTGACGAGAGTCCCCAGGGTCGCACCGGCTACGGTGCGGAACACGGAAATCAGGAAGCTTCCGATCAATCTGCGGTCCTGGAAAAGCGTCGTGTAGTTTTCGAGGGTGAAGGCGCGCGGGAAGAGCCAGATGCCGCCGCGCATGGCGTCGTTTCCCTCGTTGAAGGAGAGTGCGATGACGTAGATGAAGGGATAGAGGCACAGGACTGCGGCGAAGACCATGAGGGCCATGTTGAAACCCTCGAAGACCTTCTCCCCGTTCGACATCTTCATGCTTGCACTTCCTCGCGTATCTAGATGATCGATTCCTGATTCGTCTTCTTGAAGATCCAGTTGGTGAGGACGAACAGAAGCAGACCGACCACGGACTTGAAGGCACCGAGGGCTGCGCCGGTCGACAGGTCGTTGAGGGTTCCGCTCGTCAGGGTACGAAGGACGGCCGTATCGAGAATATCGCCGAGTTCGCGGACGGCGAGGTTGCCCATGGTCCAGAGTTGGTCGAACCCGGCATTCAGGAGTCCGGCGACCTGCATGATGAAGAGGAGTCCGATCGTGCTCGACAGCACCGGCAGGGTGATGTGCAGGGCCTGCTGCCAGCGGTTGGCGCCATCGATCGTGGCGGCTTCGTAATGCTCGACGGGGATCGAGGAGATCGCGGCCATGTAGAAGATCGTCGAATACCCGAGCGTCTTCCACATGTCGGTCAGGACGATCAGCGGGTAGAACAGCCCCTTGCTCTGCATGAAGAGAATCGGCTTGTCGACGAGGTTGAGAGAAAGCAGAGCCTGGTTCACGACTCCAGAAGAGGAGAGGAGGCTGTACCAGACGCCCGCCACGATCACCCAGGAGACGAAGTTTGGAATATACAGGATGGTCTGGATCGTGCGCTTGAATAGCTTCCTGCGCAATTCGTTCAGCAGGAGGGAGAAGAGGATGGGCATCGGGAATCCGATGACGAGTTTCAGCCCGCTGATGACGAGGGTGTTGCGCAGGGCGCGGCCGAAGACAGGAGAACTGAAGACTCGGGCGAAGTTCTCGAACCCGACCCAGGGGCTGTTCAGGAATCCGGAGACCGGGTCATAGCGTTGGAAGACCATCACGAGGCCGCCCATCGGAAGATAGGCGAAGGTGAGGAGGACCAGCGAGCCCGGCAGGAGAAACAGATAGAGCAGCCGGTATTTCTTCAGAAAGTGGAGGGTGTTCGGGGATAGCAGGGGCTTCTTCATGCGCTTCTTCTATCCATCCTTCCCCCTAGCTGACGGTTCGTCCACGAGTCCAATGCCAATCTACCATCTCGCCTCCGTTACGGAATTGGACAGGAGACCGGAATCTGTGGACGATGTCCAGAGGATTGCGATGGAGAGACCGTGGAATCGTGCAGAATCACGAAGCCCCTGGGCTGATCAGCGCTCCGATTCGCGTCGGAACTGCGCAGGCGTGTGACCGGTCGTCTTCTTGAATACCCGGTGGAAATACTGCGGGTCGTCGTATCCGACGCGCGCGGCGATGGTCTTGATGTCGAGTCCGGTGCGGGTGAGGAGTTCCGCGGCCTTCTTGATCCGCAGCTGGACGAGGAAATCGGAGAATCCCACGCCCACCTTGTTCTTGACGAGGCTGGAGAGGTACTTCGGGTTGAAGGAGAACTTTTCCGCGAGCAGGTCGAGGGTGAGCGGTTCGTTGTGGTGTGCTTCGATGTAGGCGACGAGCTGGTCGCTCTCCGAGAGGACTTCCGCACCGTACCTCGGCTCCAGGCCGGAGGCGCAATCCACGAGAGCGGCCTCGAGCTCGGACGCCTTGACCGGTTTGAGAAGATAGTGCGTCACGTCGCGTCCCATGGCCCGACGTGCGTATTCGAAGTCGGCGTATCCACTGACGATGATGATGCGTGTGGACCGGTCCGTGCGCCGGATGCGCTCGATCAGGTCGAGGCCGTCCATCTGCGGCATGCGGATATCGGTGATGACGACGTCGGGAAGCGTGGCGTGATACAGCGCAAGGGCGTCCTCTCCGTTGTCCGCCTCGCCCACGATGCGGGTCGGGATCGCGAGGCGCCCCAGCGCGTAGCGCAGGTTGGAGCGGACCAACGGCTCGTCGTCGACGAGGAGGACGGTGATGGCATGTCGGTTCACGGCGATTCCTCCTCTCGATGCAGGACGGGAAGCCGGATCCGGATGCGGGTCCCCTCGCCGGGACGGCTGTCGACCACGAGTCCGTACCCGACTCCGAAACTCAGGACCAGGCGCTCCTGGATGTTCTTCAGACCGATGCCGGGTTCCCCCTCGCGGACAGGTCCCGTCGGGCCTGAAATCCAGGTCCGCAGGCGGGCCAGTTCCTGGGCTGGAATCCCGATGCCGTTGTCGGTCACGCTCAGGACGACGTCTCCGTCGACGATCGTGCCTTCGATGTCGAGGCGGAATCCACCTTTCTGCCGCTCCAGCCCATGGCTGATCGCATTCTCGACGATGGGCTGCAGGATGAAGCGCGGCGTCAGGCAATCGAGGACTTCGTCGTCGATCTGGAATCGGACCGTCATGCGACGTCCGAATCGTACCTTCTGGATGGCGAGGTAGTTCCCGACGTGGGCGACTTCCTCGCTCATGGCGGTCCAGGTGGAACCCTGGCGGTTGGTCGTGTAGCGGAACATGTCGCTGAGCCTTTCGATCATGGAGACGACGCCTTCGCGATCGTCCTGGAGGGCGAGCGCCTTGATCGATTCGAAGGTATTGAACAGGAAGTGCGGGTTGATCTGCTTCTCGAGAGCTCCGATTTCCGCCCGCTTGCGCAGAACCTGGTTCTTGCGCACCGAAGCGATCATGCCGTTGAAGGACCGGACCAGGTCGCCGACCTCGTCGGGCGACTCGAGGTCGATCTGCTCTGCGAATTCGTTCTTCTCGACCGTGTGGATGAAATCGATCAGTTCGTTGATCGGGCGCGTGTAGGCCCTGGCGGTGAACCTCGCGGCGAGGATCAGGATCAGGATCGCGAGTGCGACCACGAAGGTCGTGACCAGCTGGAAGCGGGCGATCCGACTTCGCGCCGCCTGCTTGTCGATGAAGGTGTAGATGCGCCAACCCGTCTTGAGGGACCGGGTCGACGATAAGTAGTAGTCGTGGCCGAGGTCCCCGCCCACGGACGCACCGTCGTCCAGGAGACGCGCGAGCTGGTCCGGAGCCACGGCTGTCGACGAAAGCCCGGGATTCGAGTCGTACATGACTCGTCCCGACTCGTCCAGGATGAGCATGAAACCGCCGTTCTCGAATCCGGTCCCCTTGAGCAGTTCCTGAAGAACGCTCTTATCGATGCTCGCCACGATGTAGCCGATGGTCTCCCAGCTGTAGAGATTGCGGACCTTGAGCGCGAAGGCCAGCTGTTCCTCCGTCGTGGATACGGGGGGTATGAAATCGAAGAGAAAGGTCGTGGTGCCGGTCTCGCGCTCCAGCGTCCTGAACCAGTTCCGGTCGGCGACGCTCTTGCTGCGGAACCGGCCGGTGACGTCCGCCGGTGTCGAAGACATGATGTAGTCCCGTCCCTCTACGACGACGTACAGGTTGACCCAGTCGTAGGAGGCGTGGACGTTCTTGAGATACGCATAGGCGTCCCGATAGACGATGTAGGAACCGAATTCGGTGTAGTTGCCGTTCATGAGGCTCTGGATGCTGCTCTGCCGACTGGCGGTCATGACGGTGTCGTCGAGGATCTGGATATACTGGTCGAAGGCGTTCGCAGCCTGTTGCGTCTGACTGTCGAGCAGAGTCCGGGTCTCGGTAAAGAGGAGGCTGGCGGAGACGCTCGCGACGATCAGACCCAGCGAAACGACAAGGACGACACCGATCGCGCTGATGATGGCGAACAGGCGTCCGGACATCCCGCGCGGAAGGAACCGGCGGAAAGGCCGGGGAACGAACCGGTCGAAGCCACGGACGCTCTTCACGGCTTTCATGGCATCCCTCCCAATAGGAGTCCGAGTTGCTCCAGGCCTTCCGCGAGAGTCCGGAGGGCGTCCATGCGAAATCGCCTATCGCATTATACCCCTTGGTCTTCTTCGGTGGTATAGTCTACAGTCGATGGATGAGCAAGCGGCGACGATGAAAGCACCCGATCCCGATAGGGACCTCCGTTGGAACTTCGCGGTCAACGTCGTCGACATCGCGTTCATCAGCCTTGCGCTGAACCTCGTCTCGCAGGCCACCATCGTTCCGGTGCTGGTCAGCCAGCTGACCTCCTCGCGCTGGGCCATCGGGGTGATCCCCGCCATCGTGAGCCTGGGCGTCTACCTGCCGCCCCTGTTCTTCGCCCGGCACACGGAGACGCTGGTCCGGAAGAAGCCGATGCTGCTGTGGTTCGGACTCCTCGGGGAGCGTATTCCGCTGCTGGCCATGGCGCTCCTGATCGGGTTCTTCGCCGTGAGCGCCCCGGGACTCGTCCTCGGCGGCCTGTTCTTCTTCTTCGCGGTCCACGCCTTCTCCAGCGGCGCCATCACGCCCGCGTGGCTCGACCTGATCGCCAAGGTGATCCCCGTGAGACGCAGAGGCCTCTGGTTCGGACTGGGTAATGCTCTGGGCGCCTGCATGGGCATCGCGGGGGCCGCGATCGCCACGGGCGTCCTGAACGGCTTCCCTTTCCCGACGGCCTTCACGTACTGCTTCGGGCTCGCCTTCGTCGTTTCCGTGCTTTCATGGGGCGCCTTCGCCCTGAACCGAGAACCCGACAGCCCCGTGAAGCCGCCGGAAGGGACCTATCGCGACTACTTCCGGAAACTTCCCGGGATCCTCCGCCGCGACCGGAATTTCCGCGTGCTGCTGGTCAGCCGCTTCGTCTCGATCTTCGGCAGCATGGCCACGGGTTTCTTCATCCTGTTCGGGATCCAGCGCTTCCAGCTGGCGGGAGGCGCCGTCGGCATCCTGACGGGCGTGCTGGTGGCGGGGCAGATGGTCATGAATCTGGTCTGGGGCCACCTGGGCGACCGGTTCGGCCACAAGCTCGTGCTGGCCGGGTCCTCCCTCGCGACGGCGCTCGCGGCCGTGACCGCGCTGTTCTTCTGTTTCTCCCCGGTGTGGCTCGGGCTCGTCTTCGTCCTGCTCGCCGCCGGAATGTCCGGCGAGGTCGTCTCGGGAAGCACCATCGCGATGGAGTTCTGCTCCCCCGAGGAAAGACCCACCTATGTGGGGATGGCCGGCACGATCCTGGCACCCGCGAAGACCCTGGCCCCCTTGCTGGGAAGCGGATTCGCCGTCCTCCTGGGGTACGAAGGACTGTTCGCCGTGACGGCCCTGGCCGCCGCGAGCGGTGCCGCGCTGCTGGGATTCTGGTTGAAGGAACCCCGGGGGATGGAATCCTCGCCGACCTGAATCACGGGATTGACAACCGGATTCTCCGATGCGCATACTATGGAATCGAACCGATGCCGACAAGGAGATTCACGCCGATGAGGATATCCACCAAGGGACGTTACGCGCTGGAAGCGCTTCTGGACCTCGCGCTGCAGGACCGGGACGGGTTCGTCGCGCTGGGCGGCGTCGGCCTGCGCCGCAACCTCTCCGAGAACTACCTCGAACAGCTCTTCTCCGACCTCCGCCGCTGTGGCATCGTCACCAGCCTGCGCGGCCAGCGGGGCGGATACCGCCTCGCCCGCGACCCCGCCGAGATCACCGCCGGAGACGTGCTGCGCGCCGTCGAGGGACCGCTGGTGCCGGTCGCCTGCATCGCCGCCCTTTCCCAGGCGGGTTGCGGTCCTGTGGAGGAGTCGGAGCCCTGCCCCCGCCAGGAGTCGTGCGTCACGCGCGGCCTCTGGGTGCGCATGATGGAAGCGATCGCGACGGCCGCCGACGGCGTCACCCTGGCCGACCTCCTCGCGGAGTGC
>CAXNDY010000039.1:0-7326 GCA_964201095.1 Saccharofermentanales bacterium | reverse complement strand
AAACCGGTCTCATTCTCCGTAGCAGAGGCAAGAATCACAGCCAGTGTACCCGCTGCCGTGAGCGGGATCGCCACGGATGCACGGATCCGCTGGCCGGTCTCGGTCTGGTTCGGATAGGCGTAGGACTGCTCGCGGTACGACCAGGAGCCGCGATGCGCCATCATCTTCCGGTAGGCGATCCGTATCCGACGGTTCGGGCTGATTCGCGGTGTACCCGGCTGTCCGCGGCGACGGGGATCGCGTTTCGAATGGCGGGTCTGTCCGTCGATGCGGAGTCCTGCGTGCAGCAGTTCCTCGACGCGATTCCGGGTTCCGCGGGTCAACGGGTTGAACAGCGCGATGAAGATTCCCATGAGGTAGGCCGGACTTTCGAGAAGGCCTTCGCCCGAGGTGCCGAGCAGCGTCCGGACGATCATGGCGCCGAGCGCGATCAGTCCCAGGAGAATGGAAGAGAAGAACACGCCGACCAGTCCCATCGCAACGGGAGCCGGACCCCTCGCGCCAAGCCAGACGGCCAGGACGACAGCCGCGCCGAGGGCGAGGTCGAGTAGCACGATGGCGGTCGGGTCGGTCGCAACCAGACGGAACGGCAGGACGAAGGCCGTCGCGAGCAACGCGAAGACGACCGCGCAGAGCCAGCGACGCCGGTCGGTGAAGCGGAGGAAGTGGACGAGGAGTCTCTTCATGTCGTCACCCATGTCCCCGATGATAGACCAGCGGCCCCCCGGCGACAACATGCGTCGTCGACGGGAGGCCGTCCGGAAAACGCGGATCCCCCGGAGGCTATTCGTAGCGGAGGGCCGCGATGGGGGCGAGCTTGGAGGCCTTGGCCGCCGGGTAGATGCCGAAGATCAGGCCGACGCCGGCCGAGAATCCGAGCGACAGGGCGGCGACGCCGAAGGTGATGCCGATGGAGATGCCCATGAGGCCGCCGATCACGGTCACCCCGAGCCAGCTGATGCCGAGCCCGATCAGACCTCCGACCAGCGAGATGACGAGCGCCTCGACCATGAACTGGCTGAGGATGCTCCTGCGCTTCGCGCCGATGGCCTTGCGGATGCCGATCTCGCGGGTGCGTTCGGTGACCGACACCAGCATGATGTTCATGATGCCGATGCCGCCCACGAGCAGCGAGATGCCGGCGATGCCGCCCAACAGCAGGGCGAGCAGGCTCGTCACCGAACCGAGGGCGCTGAGGATGTCGTTCATGCTGAAGATGTTGAAGTTGTCGGAATTGCGGACGCGCTCCTGCAGGAAGGCCGTCACGGCGGCCTTGGCCACGGGCACGTCGTCCGCGGTGGCGCTCGCGACGTAGAAGCTGGAGATGTAGGTGTTCTTCAGCAGACGCTGCGCCGTGGTGAAGGGGATGAAGATCGTGTTGTCGTTGGTGTTGAGCTGGGAGGATCCTTCCTCCTCGAGAAGTCCGACGATGGTCATCTCGCGGCCCATCACGACGATGGTGCTGCCGATCACGTTCCGCTGGCCGAACAGTTCGTCGGCGACGCCGGTGCCGATCACGGCCACGGCGGTCCGGTAGAGGTCGTCGGCCGTCTGCAGCGGGCGTCCATCGGTGACGGTGAGGTTGCGGATCGTGGCGTAGTCCTCGGTGGTGCCGGTGACCGTCGCGGTCATCGACTTTCCGGACGAGCGGGCGATTCCCTGCCCGTTGACCGTCGGGGATACGGCCGATATGCCGTTCTCCGCCGTGACCAGCGTCTTCAGGTCGTTCAGGGTGATCTCGATGTTGCCGTTGTTGCGGAGGTTGACCATGAGCATGTTGCTGCCGAGGCCCTGCAGCTGGCTGGTGATGCTGCCCGTGGCGCCCTGGACGACCGAGATCAGCGTCGACACGGCGAGGACGCCGATGATGATGCCGAGCATGGTCAGGAAGGATCGCGACTTGTTGGAACCGATGGCCTTGAAGGCCATCCGGATGGACTGCATGAACGTCATGTCCGGGCCTCCTTGGGCGGCTTGCGGGTGTCCTCGACGATGCGGCCGTCCTTCAGGTGGATCAGGCGCTGGGCCTCGTCGGCGATGTCGGGGTCGTGGGTGATGACCACGATGGTGTTGCCCTTCTGGTGCAGTTCGTGGAGCAGGGCGATGATCTCGAGGCTGGACCGGGAGTCGAGGTTGCCCGTCGGCTCGTCGGCGAGGATCAGCTCCGGACGGGTCGCGAGGGCGCGCGCGATGGCGACGCGCTGCTGCTGGCCGCCGGACAGCTGGTTGGGGCGGTGGTTCAGGCGGTCGGACAGTCCGACCTGCGCGAGCGCCTCGCGGGCCCGTTGCTGGCGTTCCCCGCGCGGGACGCCCTGGTAGATCAGCGGAAGCTCCACGTTCTCGAAGGCGTTGAGTTTCTGAAGCAGGTTGAACTGCTGGAAGATGAAGCCGATCTTGCGGTTTCGGATGCCGGCCAGCTGGTCGTCGGTCATGTCGGAGACGTTGACGCCGTCGAGGAAATATTCGCCGGAGTCGATCGTGTCGAGGCACCCGAGGATGTTCATCATGGTGGACTTGCCGCTGCCGGACGGGCCGATCACGGCGGTGAACTCGTGCTCCTCGATGGTGAGGGTCACGTCGTCCAGCGCGCGGACCTCCTCGGAGCCAAGCTGGTAGATCTTGCTGACGTTCCGCATGTCGATCATGTCCACGTCACCCTCAGTTTCCGGAAGTCGAGCTGGGTGGGCGGCCGAACATGCCGCGGAAGTCGATGGTCGTGTTCTCGACCGTCTGGACCTCGTCCGTCGCGGACAGTCCGGTGAGGATCTCCACGAGGTTGCCGTTCGCGAGTCCGACCGTCACGTCGACTTCCTTGGTCGCCACGTTCGGCGTCCCATTGTAGGTGACGACCGTGACGTAGGTGCGGGTGCCGTCGACCTTGAGGGCCTTGAGCGGGACGGTCAGCGCGTCGGTCTTGTTCGCGACGAGGATGTCGGCGTTGGCGCTCATGCCGAGCAGGATGCCCGCCGCGGGGTCGATGCGCAGGGTGACGGGGTAGGTCGTCACGCCGCCGGTCGTGCGGCCGACGGAGGAGATGTTCTCGACCTTGGCCGGGAAGGACTTGTAGTCGAACGCGGAAAGCTGGAGGGTGGCGGCCTGCCCGACCTGGATGCCGGCGATGTCGAGCTCGTCGATCATGACCTGCATCTGGAAGCTGGCGGTCTCGCCGATCATGCAGACCATCTGGTTCTCCATCACCTGTCCCTGTTCGGTCATCGCGAGGGTCTCGACGATGCCGGCGGCGGGGGCCAGTAGAGTCAGGGATGCCTTCTGGTCGCGGGCGTCCCGAAGGTCGGAGAGCGCCGTCGCGCGCTGCTCGACGAGGGTGAGGAAGGTGGAGGAATAGCCGGCTTCGGTCAGCGTGAAGAGGGGCGCACCCTTGACGACCCTTTCGCCGGCCACGCGCTTCACGGACTTGATGATGCCGGAAGATGCGGTCACGTAGACGGGGGCGTCGATCTGCAGGGTCCCCTGACCGACGACCGCGCCATCGACGGTCTTTACGGTCACGGTCACGTCAGGATCCGAAGGGCTGCCACCGGTGAACTCGGTGTCCGGAAACTGGACGACGGTGGTGCCGCCCTGGTTGCTGTTGACGGTTCCGTCGACGGTGACGTCGCCGGAGGAGCCGCCGACGATCTGGACGGATGTGCCCGGCGCGAGCGTCGTGGGTTCGGAGAGCTCGACCTTCATCTTGCCGTCGGCGGAGATCACGAGCAGGGCGTCATAGGCATCCATGACACCGACGACCGGGTCGCCGGCCACCGCGTAGACGGACATGACGCGCCCCGCGACCGGTGCGGCGATCGTGGCCGACCCAGCCGTGAAGGGCATGGCGGCGATCTGCTTGTCGAAGGCGTCGATCTGGGATTCGAGCTGGGCGATCCTGGCCTCGAGCGCATCGCTCGAGAGGACCGCCAGCACGTCGCCCGCCGCCACCCGGTCGCCGACCGCGACCTGGATCTGCTGGACCAGACCGGTCGCCGGTGCGTACACGGAGTCGTGCTGCCCTGCCTCGATCGAGCCGCTGCCGTAGACCGTGACGGAGATAGCGCCGACGGTGGGCTTGACCGTCGTGTAGGTGTTGCGCATCGTCGCGAGGTTTCGCTGTGCGCCGAGGAAGGGGATGGCGAGGAGCAGGACGGGAATCAGGAGCAGGAAAAGCCAGGGCCACCTGCGGCGCTTGTTCTTCGTGGACTTCGCATTGGTTTGCTTCATGGAATCCTCCTAAGGGTCTGCTTGTAGTTTGAAATCTCATCATACCATGCAATCATGGCGCAATTGTGTCGGGGGGTACCGGAAATCCCACCGGTTTCCGTTCGCGTTCGGACCGGTAGATGGCCTCGAACAGCTCGACGGTGTTCCGGCCGGCCTGGGCATCGACCAGGGGCTTGCGGCCCTCCACCACCGCGTGGAGGAAATCGTCGACCTGAAGGCTCTGGTAGTGCTGGATGGGGTCGATGGTCCCGAAGAAGGCGCGGTCCTCGGCCTGGAATCCGGCGAGCAGGGACTCCTCTCCCTTCACGGTCCAGAAGTCGTTGAGCGGCGGCTCCGTGATCTTCGACATCCCGGCGATGAACATGGCGCCGCCGTCGGTCTGGACGCCGACGGTCGCGCCGTTGTCGCCATGGACGTGTACCTTGCCGTAGAGCGCCGGGTCGAGGGAGTTGGTCACGAGGATCGTGCCGAGGGCGCCGCTGCGGAAGCGGATCACGGCGGCCGCCGTGTCGTCGACTTCGATGTAGGGGTGGTCGAGATTCGCCCAGGAGCCGTAGACCTCCTCGACGGGGCCCATGTACCAGAGCAGCAGGTCGAGCTGGTGCGGCGCCTGGTTCACGAGGACGCCGCCGCCTTCGCCTTTCCAGGAACCGCGCCAGGGGTCGCTGCGGTAGTAGGCTTCGTTTCGGGAACCGAGCATGGTCACGGTGCCGAGGATGGGGCGCCCGACCTTGCCGTCGTCGATGGCCCGGCGGATGCGCTGGCAGGGCTCGAAGAACCGGCGCTGGGAGACCACGGAGAGAACGACGCCGCTCTCCTCCGCCGCGCGGATCATCCGGTCGCAGTCGAAAAGCGTCGCCGCGAAGGGCTTCTCCACGAGGACGTGCATGCCGGCTTTCGCGGCGGCGACGGCCGCATCGGCGTGGAGAGGGTGCGGGGTGCAGACGACGACGGCCTCGACGCGACCTTCGGAGGCCATCTCCGCGACCGTGCGGAAGGCGTGGGCGCCGTTGCGCGCGGAGAATTCCCGTGTCCTGTCGAAATCGCGTCCGACGCAGCCTATGAAGTCCGAAAGCGGCAGACCGCGCAGGACGTCCGCGTGGATCTGCCCGACCTTGCCGCAGCCGATGAGACCGGTCCGGAACCTGCGCACACTCATGGGACGAGCACCACCTTCATCAGGCCGGGTTCGGCGGCGTGGAGGCGCTGGAACCAGGCATCGCCTTCCGAAAGCGGTGCAACGGCGGAAAGGAGCGCGTCGACGTCGACCTGACCGGAGGCGATCAGCTCGAGGCACTGCGGATACTCCCCCGCGGAGGCGCAGCTGCCGTGTAGGGTGAGCTGGCGGGTCACGACGGACTGGAGCGGAAGGTCGACGGTCGGGGCGACATTGCCCACCAGCGTCAGCGCACCACCCTTGCGCAGCACCGCCACGGCCGTGCGCACGGTCGGAGTGACCCCGACGCACTCGAAGGCGACGGCGGCGCCTCGACCGCCCGTCGCGGCGAAAACGGCGGCCGGGACGTCGACGGCATCGGAGCGCAACGTGATGTCGGCACCCAGTCGCCGCGCGAGGTCCAGCCTGGACTGCGCGAGGTCGACGGCGAAGATGGGCGAGCAGCCCGCGTTCCTGAGCAGCTGGACGACCAGAAGGCCGATCAGCCCGGCGCCGACGACGACGGCCGCATCTCCTGGAACGGCCCCGGAGCGGCGCACCGCGTGCAGGGCGACGGAGAGGGGTTCGACCATGGCGGCGTGCTCGAAGGAGACGGCGTCGGGAAGGCGGTACAGGATCCGCGCCGGAACGGCGACATATTCGGCGAAGGCGCCATGGAGCCGGTATTCGGCACACGAGACGCCGAGGACCTTGCGGTCGTCGCAGAGGTTCACGTCGCCCTGCCGGCAGTAGGGGCATCGCCCGCAGGACACCGTCGAGTCGAAGGTCACACGGTCGCCAGGTCGGTACCCGGCGGCTTCGGCGTCGACGCCGGTCTCCTCGACCACCCCGGCCGCCTCGTGGCCCATGACGATGGGGGGGACCCGGCGACCCGTGCTGCCATCCATCCCGTGGACGTCGCTGCCGCAGATCGCGCACGCGCGGACGCGCACCAGCACCTCGTCCGGCTTGCAGATGGGCTTCGGGAATTCCTCGAATCGGAACCTACCGTATTCCTTCAGGACCAGTGCCTTCATCCGAACCCTCCTTGTGGAAACCTTTCCCCATCGTATCGTCGAGGGGCCCCGCACGCAACCGCCATTTCGCCATCACGAATCGAACACGCAGGTTCGCTAGACTGAAGTCATGAACTCCCGAAAGGCAAGGTGAAACGAATGGCATCGAATCCGAAGAGCCTCCACACCCGGACCCTTCGCACCCGGATCCTTCCCGCCCTGCTCGCCGTCCTGCTGAGCCTAACCCTCCTCGCCTCCTGCTCGGCGCAGCAGTCCAGCGCCATGACGAACGACATCACCCCGTCGACGGCGGCCACCCCCACGACCGCCTCCTCCTCCGGGTCGTCGGGTGCGGCCGTCGTCGACGTCTCCGTGACCTACGACAACGACGACCTCGACGCCACATGGGACGCCGCCACGGCGACCACGATCTCGCTGGCCGGCTCGATCCCGACGATCACCGGCGCAGGAGCCGCCCTGGCCACCGACCAGGTCATCATCGCCTCCGCCGGCACCTACGTCCTGACCGGAACCCTGGACGACGGTCAGATCGTCGTCAACAGCGACGGCATCGTGCACATCGTCCTGAACGGCGTCTCCCTCACCTGCTCCACCGGGTCCCCGATCTACGTCATGAAGGCGAAGAAGGTCATCCTGACGCTCGCCGACGACACGACCAACACCCTCACGGACGGCGCCACCTACGTGCTTCCCTACGCCGAGTCCGATGAGCCCGATGCGGCCCTCTTCAGCAAGAGCGACCTCACGATCAACGGCACCGGTTCCCTCGTCGTCGATGCCAACTACAAGAACGGTATCACCAGCAAGGACGAACTCCGCATCGTCGGCGGCACGATCGACGTCACCGCCGTGTCCGACGGCCTCCGCGGTCGCGATTTCGTCGCCGTCAAGGGCGGAACGATCACCGTCGACTCC
>CAXNDY010000038.1:0-7410 GCA_964201095.1 Saccharofermentanales bacterium | reverse complement strand
GCGGAGATCGAACCCTTGGAGAAGACTCCCGCGGTCGAACCCGTCGTCGCGAAGGTCACCTTCTGGGACCGGCTCGTGGCGCTCTTCACCCGGTCCGTGGGATAAGGGTCGGCCAATCGAAGCGGGTCGGCGGTCGGGCGTCCCGCTCCTACAGGAACCAGCCTCCGAAGGCGTTGAAGGCGTAGCCGATGATCAGGATGCCGACCGTGACGATGCCTGCAAAGACCACGAGCAGGCGGGTCTTCACGACCTTCTTGAGCAGGATCATGGACGGCAGGGACAGGGCCGTGACGGCCATCATGAAGGACAGCACGGTGCCGATGCCGACGCCTTTGCCGACCAGCGCCTCCGCGATCGGGAGGGTGCCGAAGATGTCCGCGTACATGGGGACACCGACGAGGGTCGCGATCAGGACGGAGAAGACGTTCTTCTGGCCCAGCACGGCCACGATGATGTCCTGTGGGATCCAGTCGTGGATGGCGGCGCCGATGCCGACGCCGATCAGGATATAGAGCCAGACCTTTCGGACGATCTCCCCGACCTGATCCCATGCGAAGGCCACGCGGTCCCTGCGGGTCATCATGGGAGCTTCGACGTCCGCCGAAGCGGCCTGGAACACGAAGGGCTCGACGTACTTCTCCATCTTGAGCCGGCTGATGATCGTTCCGCCGGTCACCGCGAGGATCAGCCCGACGACGACGTAGGCGATGGCGATCTTCCAGTTGAAGATGCTGGCCAGCAGCAGGACCGAGGCCAGGTCGACGAGTGGGGAGGAGATCAGGAAGGAGAAGGTCACGCCGATGGGCAGCCCCGCGCTGGTGAATCCGATGAAGAGCGGAATGGAGGAGCAGGAGCAGAAGGGCGTGAGGGTGCCGAGCAGCGCGCCGAGGAGGTTCGCCCCGATGCCGTGGAAGCGGCCGAGGATTCTCCGCGTCCTCTCCGGTGGGAAGAAGCTCTGGAGGTAGGAGATGGAAAAGATCAGGACGGACAGCAGCAGGAAGATCTTGACGACGTCGTAGAGGAAGAAATGGAGGCTTCCGCCGACGCGGCTGGCGGTGTCCAGGCCGAAGACGCCTTCGACGAGCCACTGGAAGAAATCGGACAGCCAGACCATCCGCAGGAACTGGTCGTTCAGGAACGTGAAGAAGGTGGAGAGGAATTCCATGCGTCGGGCCCCCCTGTGCGGCGAAATGCTTCCTTTGACAGTACTCGTCATATCGATATATGTCAATATTGACAATCGTCAATGCCGTAGGTAGAATCGAATCAGAGCACAACCACGCGACCCGAACCCACCCACCCATCTGCCCGCGAAGGAGACCTGCATGACGGAGTACGCGACCGAGGCCCTGCTCTTCAAGGCGCTGAGCGAACCGGTGCGCCTTCGCATCGTCGACATGCTTTCCTGCGGCGAGATGTGCGCCTGCGACCTGCTCGCGCACCTGCCGATCTCCCAACCCACGCTGTCGCACCACATGAAGGCCCTGGTCGATTCGGGCCTGGTCCAGGTCCGGCGCAGCGCCTCGTGGATGCACTATTCCATCGACCCGACGCGTGTCGAGGAGCTGGGTTCGCTTCTCGTCCGCCTGACCCACCCCAAGGCGTCCTGCAGCTGCCTGTCGGCCCAGGACTCCGATCACGTCGACGGTCCGCGGAACGCATGCAGCTGATGGAGGAGGAACGGATGGGCAAGGGAAAGATGCAGGGAATCGGATTCTTCGAGAAATACCTGACGCTGTGGGTCGCGCTGTGCATGGCCGTCGGCGTGCTTGTCGGGCGGTTCCTGCCGGGGATTCCGGCCTTCCTCGGCCAGTTCGAGTACGCGCAGGTCTCGATTCCGATTGCCATCCTGATCTGGCTCATGATCTACCCGATGATGATGAAGGTGGACTTCGCCAGCATCCGCGACGTCGGAAAGAACCCCAGGGGCCTGGTCGTCACCTGGGTGACCAACTGGTTGATCAAGCCGTTCACCATGTTCGGCATCGCGTCCCTTTTCTTCTACGTCGTCTTCAAGGGGCTCCTGCCCGCGGAACTCGCCAAGCAGTATCTGGCCGGGGCCGTCCTGCTCGGCGCGGCACCCTGCACGGCCATGGTCTTCGTGTGGTCGCACCTCACGAAGGGGAACGCCGCCTACACGGTCGTCCAGGTGGCCACGAACGACCTGATCATCCTCGTCGCCTTCGTGCCGATCGTCGCGTTCCTGCTGGGCATCTCCGACATCCAGGTCCCCTGGCTCACCCTGATCCTCTCCGTCGTGCTGTTCGTCGTCGTCCCGCTGGTCGCCGGCGTCCTGACGCGCTCCCTCATGATCCGTAAGAAGGGCGAGCCGTATTTCACCGGGACGTTCCTCCCGAAATGGAACGGCGTGACGATCGTCGGGCTGCTGCTGACGCTGGTCATCATCTTCAGCTTCCAGGGCGGGATCATCCTGTCGAACCCCCTCGATATCCTCATGATCGCGGTCCCGCTGATCCTCCAGACCTTCCTGATCTTCTTCATCGCCTACCTATGGGCCCGGTGGTGGAAGCTGCCCCACGATGTCGCGGCTCCCGCCGGCATGATCGGCGCGTCCAATTTCTTCGAACTGTCCGTCGCGGTGGCGATCTCCCTGTTCGGTGCCAAATCGCCGGCCGCGCTGGCCACGATCGTGGGCGTCCTGACCGAAGTGCCCGTGATGCTGATCCTCGTGAAGATCGCCAACCGGACGACGCGCTGGTTCCCGGGGAAAGAAGGAGATCGTCCATGAATAGACCGAAAGTGGCCTTCATCTGCGTCCACAATTCCTGCCGGTCCCAGATGGCGGAGGCGATATCGAAGCTGCTGGTATCGGACGTATTCGAGGCGTATTCTGCCGGCACCGAGACCAGGGACCGCATCAACCCGGAGGCCGTCGCGACCGTCCAGCGCCTGTACGGGTTCGACATGACGCTGACGCAGCGTTCGAAGCTGCTGAAGGAACTGCCACCCGTCGACGTCGTCGTCACCATGGGCTGCAACGTGGTCTGCCCCTTCCTGCCGAGCCGTCACATGGAGGACTGGGGACTCGAGGACCCCTCCGGGAAGAGTCCCGAGGAATTCGAGAAGACGGCGAGGACCATCGAGGAGAAGGTGCGCGACCTCGCTGCGAGATTGCCGGACCTGCTTGGGTCGAAGCAGCCGCCTCCCCCGACGCTCGGATAGGTCGAGTCGTCCTTGGAGTCCTCCGATACGGTCCGTGCGGTCGCCGTCTGGTAGAATGATCGTAGAACCCAGGAGGAGGGCCCCGCCATGAATCGCTTCGCATCCCGTTCGCTCTTCGTGTTCCTGACCCTCGCCCTCGCCTTCGGCGCTTCGCTGATGACCGCCTGCTCGCAGGCCGGATCCGATAAGCTCGTCGTCGGCATGGAGCTGGCGTACCCGCCCTTCGAGACGACCGACGCATCGAACCAGCCGACCGGCATCAGCGTGGACTTCGCGAAGGCCCTCGGCGCCGAACTCGGCCGCGAGGTCACGATCGAGGACGTCGCCTGGTCCGGCCTCATCCCCGCGCTGCAGACGAAGAAGGTCGACCTCATCATCTCCTCGATGACCATCACCGAGGAGCGCAGGCAGTCCATCGACTTTTCGGTTCCCTACGCGCAGAGCAACCTCGCGCTGCTGATCGCGAAGGATTCGCCGGTCCGGTCCTATGCGGACCTGGACCAGTCCGGGCGGATCCTCGCCGTCAAGAAGGGCTCGACCGGCCACATCTACGCGCAGGCCCACCTCAGGAACGCCACCATCATGGTGTTCGACAAGGAGAGCGCCTGCGTGCTCGAGGTCGTCCAGGGCAAGGCGGACGCCTTCACCTACGACCAGCTGACCGTCTACCGCAACTGGAAGCAGTACGAGGACAAGACCCGCGTGAACCTCGAACCCTACCAGGAGTCTCCGGAGTACTGGGGCGTCGCGATCCGCAAGGGCGACGCGGACCTCAAGGCCAAGGTCGACGCGTTCATCGCGAAGTACCGGGCCGCGGGCGGCTTCGACACGCTGGCGGACAAGTACCTGAGCGAGCAGAAGAAGACGTTCGACGGACTCGGCATCCCCTTCTTCTTCGACGTGGGCACGAATTGAAGCCGTTGGCCCGCAAGGTCTTCGCCTTCCTGCTCGTCGTCGCCGCGATCGCGAGCTTCTTCCTCTACGCCGTCGTCAAGCTGGACCACCACTGGAACTGGCAGGTGCTGACCGACTACCGCTACAAGTTCGGCATCGGCTTCCTCGTCACGCTCGCGATCAGCGCCTTCTCGCTGGTCGGAAGCCTGGCGCTCGGCATCCTCGTGGCGCTCGGTCGGCGGTCCAGGTTGCTGTTCCTCCGATATCTGAGCACGGCCTACGTCGAGATCATCCGCGGCACCCCGCTGCTCGTCCAGATCCTGGTGTTCTTCTACATCATCGGGACGGCGTACGGACTGACCGACCGCTACGTCATGGGCGTTCTGATCCTGTCCGTGTTCTCGGGCGCCTACATGGCCGAGATCATCCGCGGGGGGCTCGAGAGCATCCCGTCGGCGCAGCTGGAGACGGCGCGCTCGCTGTGCTTCACGCCCGTCCAGACCTACCGGTACGTGATCGTCCCGCAGCTCAGCCGCATCGTGCTGCCGCCGCTGACCGGACAGTTCGCGTCGCTGGTCAAGGATTCGTCGCTGCTTTCGTTCATCGCGGTCAACGAGTTCACCAAGAACGTGACCGAAGCCGATTCCCTGAATTTCGCGACCTTCGAGAACTATCTGCTGCTGGCCGGCGGCTACATGCTCATCACGCTGCCGATCTCCTGGCTGACCAAGAGGCTCGAGAAGAAGATGTACTATGCGAATTGAAATCGAAGGCCTGAGCAAGTCCTATGGTGGACAGAAGGCCCTGGACGGCCTGGACCTGGACGTGTCCGACCTGCACTCCCTGGCGGTCATCGGGCCGTCCGGAGGCGGAAAGACCACGCTGCTGCGCATCCTCGGCGGCCTCGAGACGCCGGACGCCGGCACGGTCCGCCTGAATGGCCGGACGGTGGACTTCCGCGAGGACAGACTCGACGCGCACCGCCGGCGGATCGCCTTCGTATTCCAGGCGTACAACCTGTTCCCTCACCTGACCGCGCTGGAGAACATCACGCTGCCCATGGTGAAGACGCGCGGGCGCGACCCGGGCGAGGCCGGACGGGAAGCCGTCGCGCTGCTCGAGCGATTCGGCATGGTCGACCATATGCGAAAGCACCCCAACCAGCTGTCCGGCGGCCAGAAGCAGCGCATCGCGATCGCCCGCGCTCTCGCGCTCCAGCCGGAACTGCTGCTGTTCGACGAGCCGACCTCGGCCTTGGACCCGGAGATCACGGCCGACATCCTCGACCTGATCAACGGCCTGCGCGCCGAGGACCGGGACCTGATCCTCGTGACCCACGAGATCGGCTTCGCCCGGCACGCGTGCGACCACGTCGCCTTCGTCCGGGAGGGGAAGGTCGAGGTCGAAGGCCCGAGCGAGACGATCTACGACCAGTCCGGATCGCCCGAGTTCGCGCGGTTCGTCAGCCGGATCATCGGCTGGAAGGTGTAGGGAGGGTCGCCTCCTGTTCCTGGTTCCCCGAGCCCCCCCTTGCGTCTCCTTTGGCACGGCATTTGCTTATGGAGGGGTGAGCCCCATTCACCCCATGAGGAGGTACCGCCATGGAATCCACGGAACGGTTCGCCCCGGCAGGCGTCAATTGCGCGATGGTCACTCCCTTCGACGGGTCGGGCGGCGTGGACATGGAGCAGGTCCGGAAGATCGTCCGGTTCCTCATCGAGAAGAAGGTCGACGGCGTGTTTCCGGTCAGCAATGTCGGGGAGTTCCTGCTGCAGTCGATGGAGGAGCGGAAGTCGGTCATCGCCGCGGTCCTGGAGGAAGGCAAGGGGCGGATCCGGGTCATGCCCGGCGTCAGCGACCTTTCCATCGACAACTGCCTCGAACTGGCTGATTTCAGCTACCGGCACGGCGCGGATGCCGTCGTGGTCTGCGCGCCCTACTACTATCCGTACCCCCAGGACTACATCCGGCGCTACCTCGAGACCGTGGCCGACCGGTCGAAGCTGCCCGTAGTCCTGTACAATTCCCCGGCCTTCGCCTGCAGGATCGAGTTCGAACCGCTGATGGCCCTGTGCCGCCACCCCAACATCACGGCCGTGAAGGAGTCCAGCGGCGACGTGAAGTTCCTGCTGAAGTTCCTGAACGCCCTCGACGCGCAGGACTCGCGGAAGAGCGTCCTCCTGGGGTGGGAGGAATTGCTGCTGACGGGCCTGACGCTCGGCGCGAAGGGCTGCATGGTGGCGTCCGCGTCCATCGTCCCGGAACTCCTGGTCGGGGTCCGGGATGCCTTCCAGCACGGCGACATGGAGCGCGCGGTCGGCCTGCAGAAGGAGGTCGTGCGCATCGCGGGGTTGGCGGGCGCTCTGGGCTTCCCGCACGGGTACAAGCTGGGCGTGCGCAGCCGCGGGTTCGATTTCCGGATCTTCCGGGGGGACGCCTTCCAGGCGGAGGAGATGCGATTGAACGAGTCCCTGCCCGGCTTCCGCGCCCAGGTCGAGGAGAGCCTGTCCCGGTGGGGACTGCGGGCGTGAACCGACCCGTCCCGAACGGACCCGATCGGCACCGACTAGGGTCGGACCTCGAGCAGGTTCCGGCCCTTCTCCGATAGACGCGTCCCCGCCCGGCCCTTGCTGACCTCCACGAGCCCGTCGTCGCACAGCCCGCGGAGCAGCGACCGGACTTCGCCTTCCGTCCGGTGGATTCCGCGCTCCTGCAGCGCGTCGGAGATGGTGCGCCTTCCGGATTTGACGTGGTTCCGATCATGGTCCTGGATCACGGCCAGAACGGCGAGCCGGTCCTGGTCGCGGGTCGGGACCGCGGGCCCCTTCGGCACGTCCGCGGACATCCGGTCGCGGATGTAGTAGGGGAGCGTCTCGAGCGAGAAGCGGTCTTCCATCTGGATGACGTACTCGCAGCAGTTGATGAGCTCGCGGATGTTGCCGGGCCAGTCGTACTGGCTCAGCGAGCGGATGACCTCGTCGGAGATGTCCATCTTGAGGTTGCGGTTGCGGAGGACGGAGCTGATGAAGAGGATGATGTCCTCCTTGCGCTCACGCAGCGGGGGTATGCGGAGCGGCAGGACGTTCAGCCGGTAGTAGAGGTCCTTGCGGAACGACCCCTCGGCGACGAGCTCGTTCAGGTTCCGGTTGGTCGCGGCGATCACGCGGATGTTGACGGGGATCCGGTCGGTTCCGCCCACCCGGATGACCTCCCGCTCCTGGAGCACCCGCAGCAGGGCGATCTGGATGCCGGGGGAGATCTCCCCGATCTCGTCGAGGAACAGCGTGCCGTTGTGCGCCGACTCGATCAGGCCGTGCTTGCCGCCTTTCTTGG
>CAXNDY010000037.1:0-7546 GCA_964201095.1 Saccharofermentanales bacterium | reverse complement strand
AGGTCGAGGCACTGCTCCCAGGTCTCGCCGTAGATGTCGCGCTCGTTCTCGTGCAGCAGCGTGCAGCCTTCGACGTCGGCGGCGTCCAGCATGCGGCCGAGGCGGTCGACGACCTCCTCCCGGCAGTCCGGGCGCGACGCGCCCTCCGGTAGGTAGAAACTGAAGATGCGGATGAGCCGGGTGTCGAGGACGTGAGCGGTGGCGCACACGCGGCGAAGCTTCTCGAGGTGGGCCGGGAACGGGTCGCGCAGACCGATCTTGCCGATGGGCGAACCGACGCAGGAGACCCGGATGCCGGCGTCGCCGAAGACGCGGCGCACCTCGGCGGCCTTCTCCGGCGTGAAGTCGGCGACGTTTATGCCGTCGACCTGGCGGACGTCCAGATAGGACATCCCGTTGCGCACCAGGGCGCGGACCTGTCCGGCGAGGTCGACCGCCGCTTCGTCGGCGAATCCAGTCAGTTCGAATGTCTTCATCTTCGTCCTCCTTCTTCCGCCCGATATCATGGGCGGTCGTTCATGGAATCCATGGAATCACAGGGACAGGAGCATGTCCAGAAATACGCGGAGGGATTCGCGGCAGTCCTCCGGGTCGAGTCCCGACCCATCGGGGGAGAAGGAGAACGGACCGCGGAAACTGTGCGCGAGCAGGATGGAGACGAGTTCCTTGATCTCCCCGTCTCCCTGTCCGGGCAGAGTTCCGGCTCCGTCCTCGAATCGTCCGTCGCGGATACGAAGCAAGGCGACGTCGTTCTTGAGCTTCGAAGTGTAGAAGACCTGGAAGAACGGGTGGAGGCGCTGTCGCACGAATCCGAGCGGGTCGAGGATCCAGCCGGCGGACTCGGGACCCAACGACCGCAGCAGCTCGGAGAGACCGGGTTCGGTGGACAGCGGCCCGTCCCCCTCGTTCTCGAGGAGGATCCGGATGCCGTAGGCGCGGCCCATGCGGCACACTTCCCGGAGGGAATCAGGGGACGAGATTCCGCGCGAAGGGACCTTGACGCGTTCGACGCCGAGCAGGGCGGCGTGGCGGAGGATGTATCGATATGCGGCCCGGTCGGCGACGGGGATGGGGGAGTCGAGCAGACCGATGCGCTTGCGGCTCAGGACGAGCTGCCGGCGGACGGACTCGAGGGTCGGCGCGTCCACGGCGGAGAGGTCCTCCGAGATCTCGACGAGGCCGAAATCCAGGGTCGTGGCGGCCGCGAGGACCGGACCGAGGTCGGGCAGCAGGGAGTGGCGGCTGGCGAAGCTATACTCGACCATCGACGGCATTCTCCTCCACGCGGCAGATCTCGCAGGTCGGGTCGAGACATCCCCGCCCTCGGAATCCCTCGAGGTCGACGGGTCCGCCGGCACGGACGAGCCGGGCCCAGCGGCAGAAGGGGCAATGCGGGTTGTGGCAGAGGAAGGCCTCCGGGTCCGCGGCCAGCGCGGCGAGGCCGACCGTGACGAACTTCGGGAGGTCGAGGACCTTGACGACGGCGCTGCCGATGCGGCCCTCGATCAGGGCGCCGGCGGCGCGCAGACGCGGCGTGAGGGAGAGGAAGTCGCGGTGGCCGGGGGGGAACTTCCGCAGGGTGAAATGGCCGCCGTCGGCTCCGCCGAGCCAGGTCGGCGCGGGGATGTCGAGACGGAGCAGGTAGAACGCGTCGGCGAACTCCTCGAGCGTGTGCATCAGGGTGTTGCGATCGAGGTCGACGCCCAGGAGCACCACCTTGCCGTCGAGGCGGATCAGGGTGTCATAGGGGGTTCCGGCTCCACAGCCGGTGGCGCATTCCTCGTGACCGCGGACGACCTCTGCCGCGTGACGCCCGAAGGCCGCGACGGAGTGGACGGGGTGGCGGCTGCGCAGAACGCCGGGGCGGAGGCGGAAGCGCTCCGACACGAGGCCGACGGCGGACGGGGTCCGGTCGGGGTCGAAGGGCGCGGCCCAACCGGTCAGTGTCGACATGACGAGGGTGCCCTCGGGACCGACGGCGTCCAGCAGCGCGTCGACGACGGCGTCGGCGCCGCCCTCGACCCGGCCGATCGCGCTGAGCGCGCTGTGCACGAGCAGGGTGTCGCCGGGACGGATGTCCATGAGCGCGAGGCTGTAGCGGATGAAGTCCCGGTCGATCACGGGGCGCCCCCTTCCTCGACCAGGACCGCGCGGCAGGGCACGCAGCTCGTGCCGGGGATCCGCAGCGGCAGGACCGTGAGTCGTGCACGGTCCGATTCCCATTTCTCGAGGTCGACGAGAGGTCCGAGCATCAGGCACCCGCTGGCGTAGAAATCGGGAAAGAACCCTTCCATGTGCTCCAGGTTCTCCCAGCGGGCGAAGTCCGAGCCGAGGAGGAAGGGCTTGAGGTCGAGCAGCCAGGCCATGGCCGAGGCGCGGAAAAAGGGAGAGTCGGAAAGATAGTCCGGGTCCATCCAGAAGCGCCCCCATCCGGTCGAGACGAGCAGCGCGCAGCCGGGGGGAATCGGGCGCCCGCCGGCGGCCCGTTCGAGATCCTCGGCCGTCACGGGGGTGCGTCCGCAGTCCGTCGAGAAGGGACCCGCGGCGCGCTCGAGGTGCAGCACCACTGCGGGGATGCCGACGAGGCTCCCGACGTCGAGGTCGTCGACCATCGGCGCCCGGTCCGCGCCGAGGAAATGGGCGGGGGTCTCGAGGTAGGTCCCGGTCTGGGAGTGCAGTCCGTCGAAGGTCTCGCACAGCACGGGCGCCCCCGCCCAGGGTACGGGCGGGAGCGGTGCCATCCGGAAGCGCGGGAAGGGCGGCTCGTAGTTCCACATCCCCTCGCGGATCGGACCCGTGATGTCCAGGACCCTTGCGGCCACGTCGCGGCTCAGCGGCCGGACTTCGCTGCGGCGGAAGCGGCGACGCGCGCGGCGTCCGCGGCGCGGGCCGTGCGGACCATGGCCATCATGTTGGCTTCGGGGATGTCGCGCGGAACCATTTCGCCGGTGTTGAAGAGATAGCCGCCGCCCTGGCTGCCCGCCGCGAAGATGCGGTTCGTCGCGTCGACGACCTCCTGTTCGGTTCCCTGCAGCAGGCTCAGGATCGGGTCGACGTTGCCGAGGATGCAGCACCGGTCGCCGATCGCGGCCTTGGCCAGCGCGATGTCGAGACCGGGGCCGATGCTGACCGCGCTGACGCCGGTGGCGGCCTGGGCCTTCAGGTGCGCCGGGCTGTGCTCGCTGGCGTGGTACCAGCTCCAGCCGCCCGCGTTGCGGTAGGCCGTCGCGCACTGGCGCGCGCCCTCGGCCGCGAATTCGTTGTATTGGTCGACGGAGATCAGGTGTCCCGAGGCGTTGCAGTCGCCGAACCACAGCGCGTCGGCGCCGGCTTCGATCTGCGCGAGCCCGAAGGCCGTCTGCATCTCGGTGCAGAACCGGATGGTGTCGAGGAGCAGTTCCGGGTCGTCATACATCAGGACCATGGTCTCGCTGATGCCGTACATCAGGGAGGCGGACGAGAAGGGTGCCGCCGTGCGGCCCGTCACGCAGATCGTGTCGCCGAACTCGTCCTTCAGGCGCTTGATGGCCTCGAGCAGCACAGGCATGCGGCCGTCGCGCTTCGGGTCCGGCATCTTGAGACGGTCCAGCGTCGCGCGCGTCGCAGGCAGGTAGTCGCAGGTCGCCGGGAGAATGTTGCCGGAACCCTTCGAGCCCACGCCCAGCACCTCGAACTCGATGCAGTCGTCGACCTGGAGCCAGGCCCAGTCGTAGCCGAAGCGCTTGATGGCTTCGCTCTGGCAGCGGGCCATCACCTTCGCGTCGCGGTTGTAGACGTCGTACATCGCGCCCGCCATGCGGACGTCGAATTCCTCGCTGCAGGCGAAGACGGGGGTGCGGTCGGGGACCTGAAGGGCGACGCTCCTGCGGATGTCCTCGAGTACTCCTTTGTAGGCCATGGGGTTCCTCCTTCGTGTGTTTCGCTTCTTCTCCATCGTCGGGGCGGATCGGCGTTCCTCCCTACGGGAACACGCCGCGGATCTTCTTGGCCTTGGTGATGCGGCCGATGGCGACCATGTAGGCGCCCATGCGCATCGTGGTGTCGTGCGACGTCGTCGCTTCCCATACCTCGTTGAACGCCCGGATCATGATCTTCTCCAGGTTCCGGTTGATCTCCTCTTCGTCCCACATCAGCGACTGGATGTTCTGCACCCACTCGAAATACGACACGACCACGCCGCCCGCGTTCGCCAGGACGTCCGGCACGACCTTCTTGCCCAGCTGTTCCAGGATCGCGTCCGCTTCCGCCGTCGTCGGACCGTTCGCGCCTTCGACGATGATGGAGGCCTTCACCTGCGCCGCGTTCTTCGCCGTGATCTGGTTCTCCAGCGCCGCCGGCAGCAGGATGTCGGTGTCGCACGTCAGCAGTTCCTCGTTCGTGATGTGCTTCGCGCCCGACTGTTCGAAGTCCGACAGCTTGTTGCCGCGCTTCGACAGATACTCCACGATTTCCGCCACCTTCAGCCCCGCCGCGTTGTAGAGTCCGCCCGATACGTCGCTCACCGCCACGATCCGGCAGCCCTCGTTCGACAGCAGCTGCGCCGCCGTCCCGCCCACGTTGCCCATGCCCTGCACGGCCACCCGTGTCCCGATCATCGGGATGCCCTTCCTGTGCAGGTATTCGCGGACCACGAACATCACGCCCCGGCCCGTCGCCTCGCGGCGTCCCAGCGAACCCCCGATGTCGAGCGGCTTGCCCGTCACGATGCCCGGCACCGTGTACCCCATGAACATGCTGTATGTGTCCATGATCCAGCCCATCACCTCGGCGTTGGTCCCGACGTCCGGCGCCGGGATGTCGCGTTCCGGCCCGATCAAGGGCAGGATCATCGCCGTGTACCGCCGCGTCAGGTTCTTCAGCTCGTGCTGGCTCAGCTTCGACGGGTCCACCTTGACCGCGCCCTTGCCCCCGCCGTACGGGATGTTCACCACCGCGCACTTCAGGCTCATCCACGCCGCCAGCGCCTTCACTTCGTCGATCTCGACGTCCTGGTGATAGCGGAGTCCGCCCTTGCAGGGCCCCCGCGAGCTCGAGTGCTGCACCCGGTACCCTTCGAAGACCTGGATGCGGCCATCGTCCATCTCGACCGGAATCGAGACCTTGAGCTCCCGCTCCGGCTGCTTCAGCGCCACATAGTCGTTCGGCGCCAGTCCCAGCATCTTCGCGGCCCGTTCCATGACCTCCAGGTAGTTGTCGTACGGATTGAACGCGTTGCTCATGGTGTGCACCTTCCGGGGGCGTCACCCCCTCCCCCGCCGGGTTCGCCGTGCGAGGGCTGTCCGTCTATCTCCCGAGCAGGACCGGTCGGCCCTCCTTCGAGGATTCGTAGGCTGCCAGGATGATCTCGACGGCCTTGCGGCCCTCCACGCCGTCGACGAGCGGGCGCCCGCCCGTCCGGACCGCGTCGGCGAAATCACCCAGCTGGCGGATGTGGCCTTCGGTGCCGACCGCGCCCGGGTCGCTGGACGCCTTGCTCTGCGTGTGTCCCAGCACCGGCGCGGGTCCTTCGCCGGGGTCCAGGAGGTCCCACGCGACCAGGGTGTCCTCCTCGAGGACGATGCTGCCACGGTCGCCGTGGATGCCGAGCCGGCGCGGGTAGCCCGGGTACACCGACGTGGTGGCCTGGACCGTCGCCAACGCGCCGTTCTCGAATTCGACGACGACGGCGGCCGTGTCCTCGACCTCGATCCTGCGGACCAGCGTCGCGATGCGGGCCGAGACGCTCTTCACGGGGCCCATGACGTACTGCAGCAGGTCGATGCCGTGGATGCCCTGGTTCATGAGGGCGCCGCCCCCGTCCATGGCCCACGTGCCGCGCCAGCCGCCGAGGTCGTAGTACTCCTGCGTTCTATGATACTCCATCACGAGGTCCGCCATCACCAGGCGTCCGAGGCGGCCCTGGTCGACGGCTTCCTTGAGCCGACGCACGGCGGGCGAGAAGCGGAGCTGGGAGATCACGGCGATCAGCCTGCCGTTGCGTCTCCCGGCTTCCAGCACGCGGTCCGCGTCGACGAGGGTCAGGGCCATCGGCTTCTCGACGACGACGTGCTTGCCCGCTTCCAGGGCCTGGATGGCGAGCGGCGCATGCAGACCGCTCGGGGTGCAGATGCAGGCGACGTCGACGTCCGGAGACGCGAACAGAGCCTCGGGCGTCGCGAAGGCCCGGACCCCGTAGGTCGTCCCGAACTCGACGGCCCTCGCGGGGACGCCGTCGGCGGCGCCGACGAGGACCGCGTCCGGCAGGCTCTGCAGCGCCTTCGCGTGCCAGTGCCCGATCGCTCCGCAACCGACGATGCCGAACCGGATGGTCTGGGCCATGCAGGACCTCCTGTTTCCGCGGCTTTCGGGCCGCACGGCGGGTCTTCTAGGCGAGCTGGACCGAGGCGACCTCGTAGAGCTCCACGACCGGGACGGTGAAGCGGACCCCGTCTGCGGTTCTCTCGAATGGAATCGTCGTCCCGGCGCGCAGCAGTGAGACCGATACCACGGGGCCCGGCGTCCTGAGCGTCACGACGATGTCCCGGCATGGAATCGACTCCTCGATCGGGCGACGCATCTGACCCGTGTAGTTCACGAAGTGGACGAGACGGCGCTTCTCCTCGCGCTGCTCGCGCAGCGTGACGGCGAGGCTCTCGAAGGCGTTCGACACCTGGAGCTCGGCATCGTAGGCGGCGCCGCACACGTGCTTGACCAGGCGCTTCAGCTCCACGAGTCCATGATTCGCGACAGTGGCGCCGATGTCGCCGGCGAAGTAGTAGCAGGTGCCCTTCCCGTAGGTCGTGCGCACGATCGCCGTGTGCTTCTCGTCGGGGAATTCGTCGTAGGAGCCGGCCATCGGCACGTACTGGGCGGCCAAGGGGACGGCGCGGTCGGTGAAGGTGCAGCGGAACGCGTGGCTGAAGCCGCCGGTCAGCGCGGAGAGTCCGCCTGCCTTGCGCAGTGCTTCGTCCTCGATCGCGAGATAGCCGCAGCCGTCGTTGTAGCTCACGGTCTCCCCGACCGATGCGATGCCGAACACGTCGGCCAGCGCCGGACGCGCGCGCCGGAAGCCGTTCTCGTCGAAGAAGGACGTCGCCATGGAGGCGACCAGGGTGCCGCCGTCCTCCACGTACCGCGCGATCCGGTCGGCCGTCGCCTGGTCGAGGCAGGCGTCGTTGGGCAGGACCAGCAGCTTGTACCGGGACAGGTCCTCGAGCGCGAGGCTGGCCTCGTCGTGGATCGCCACCTGGAGGTGCCGGCGGAACAGCAGGTCCAGGAAGGCCTTGAATTCCTGGGTGAAGCGGCCGTGCGCGTAGCGGTCCGAAAGCGTCGCCTTCTGCGTGAAGTCGCTCTGGTCGACGTCCTCGGGGAAGTTGTCGAGCGTCTGCGTGGACCAGAGGATCGCGGCTTCGGCGCGGCGGTGCGTCTTCGCGTAGAAGCGCTCATTGTCGGCGAGGAAGCGGTTGAGCGCGAGCCCGGCCCGACCGCCGCGCGTATCGAGCATCGGCGTGGGGCCATGCACGCCGTACCAGACGTTGGCGCCGTTGCAGACGGCGGAGGCGAACAG
>CAXNDY010000036.1:0-7593 GCA_964201095.1 Saccharofermentanales bacterium | reverse complement strand
CGGTCGGTTGGCCGTTCGGTCCGGCGCCCGGCGGGAACAGGACGAGAAGCAGGACGACGATTCCTGCCGTGGCGAGGACGACCGGCACAAGACGCGAAGCGGCAGGCCCGCGCGAGGGCGGCGGAGTCGTGGGGCGAGGTCGAAGCGGTGGAGCGGGGCTCGGTCGGTTCGTCTTCATCCAGTGGCACCCACCCGTGCCACGATTCGGGCAATAAAACATCCCATCCAATCGGACGGCGCCTTCTTCTGCCCGAAGTCCCAGTCGCTCCAGAACGTCCACACCGATTCGGGCGTGTACCGCCCTTCCGCGTCGGCCTTGTCGGTCACGGTCGCGAGCATCTCCCGGAACCGGAGGTCGGAGCGCGCAGACGGGATGCGGGAAAGGACCTCGACGACGTGCAGGATGTCGTACCAGACGAAGGGCGCCTTCAGCTTCCGGAAGTCGGTGCCCATGAAGAACATGTAGGGGTGGCGCTCGCGGCTCGTTTCCCAGAGGTCCAGCAGGCATCGCGCGCCGGTCTCCGCTTCGGGCGATCCGCGCAGGTCGTCGAAGGCGGACAGCGCCTTGAGCATGGCCAGTGTCGCATAGGGGCAGGGGTCGTCCTTGCGGCCTGGCCCCCGGAATTTCCCGAGTTCGGAGCCGACGACGCAGGGCCAGCCGTTGTCCCGGACGAGTCCGCGAAGGAAATCGACCGCCCTTCGGACGCGCGGGTCGTCGGCGCGTCCCAGCTGCGCCAGGGAGTAGACGAGGATCGGCGCGTCGCACAGCGCCCAGCCGAAGACGACCTTCCCGGTCCCGCCGTGGCTTTCGGAGATGCAGCCGGGTACGCGGAAGGGACCGTCCGGAGACATGTTGAGCATCACCTTGTCGAGGACTTCGGTCAGAGGCGGCCAACCGGGGGTGTGCTCGGTAAGACCGATGTCGGCGAGGAATTCGAGGCGGTGGTAGAGCTGGGAGGCGCTCCGGTGGCTTTGGAAAGGCTCGCCGGGCCAGGCCGCGAGGGATGCGGCGAGGGCTTCGATGCGGGGTCGGGCTTCTTCCCTGAGTCGCTCGATGGAAAGCGGTGCCGCCATGGTCCTCCCTTGATCGATGTTGCATGTCTCGTCTTCAAGGCTATCAGAGTCCGAAGGGGGGTTCAAGTGTATACTCGGGGTGGAGGGTCGTCTCCCCGGATCCGATGACGAGGCGCGCATGACCGATTCGAGACACACCCCACTCCTTCGCTCTTCGGCGCCAGTGCTGGCGGTTCGGGCCCTGTTCGTGCCGACACTGCTGCTGACGCTGCTGTTGGCAATCCCGCTCGCCGGCTGCGTTCCTGCGGGACCTCTGCCGTCTCCCTCTGCGACTCCCTTGTCATCTCCCTCGTCAACGGCTCCTCCGGTGTCGCCTACCACGGTTCCGCCCACGTCGAGCCCCACGCCGCCATCTTCCCCGACGCCCCCCATCCTCTTCGCCCGGGTCCCCGAGATGACAGTGAAATCGGCCACGCCCGGCTACACGGGCCCCGCCCTGCAAAGCCGCCTCGTCGACGTGCGCGAGTTCGCGCCGGGCATCTGCATCGACCTGATCTACGCGACGACGGACAACTTCATGGGCGAGAAGCTCTACGAACGCGACCTCTGCCTGATGCAGGCGGACACCCTCGAAAAGCTGCTCAAGGCGCAGGACATCTTCCAAAGGGACGGCTACTCGATCAAGATCTACGACGCCTACCGGCCCTATGCGGTCACCGTGAAGATGGCCGTTTTCCCCGGCGGGGGCCTCTTCGTGGCGGACCCGAAGAAGGGGTCGAACCACAACCGGGGCGCCGCCGTCGACATGACCGTCGTCGATGCCCGAGGCCACGAGCTCGAGATGTCTTCCGTCGTCGATACGCTGGACGCGACGGCATACCGGAACAGCCCCATGTCGGCCGCAGCCCGGCGGGACCTCGACTATGTCGAAGGCGTCATGCGATCCTGCGGCTTCGTTCCCAATCGGTACGAATGGTGGCATTACAATGACAGCCAATACGCCCGATATCCCATCCTCGACCTGGCACTGGGTGACATCGCGATGGCACCTGCGGAGTCCGTTCCGAGAATTTCCCCGCCCCCCGTCGTCGACCCGGCGAAATCAGGGTACGTCAGCGTTTCGCCAACGCCACTACCGATGCCGACGCCGACGCCATGAAAATTCACAAGGCCATTCCGGCATCTTTACGATATAATCGGTAGCACATCCAAACCACCCATTTCGACCCACCAAGGAGGAACGACCCGATGACTGCTTCCAGAACGAATTCGCCCGTATCCTTCCCAGCTCCCGTCGACGCCCTCGCCGTCGACACCCTCCGCTTCCTGGCCGTCGACGCGGTCCAGCAGGCGAACAGCGGCCACCCCGGACTTCCCCTCGGCGCCGCGCCGATGGCCTACACGCTCTATTCCCGCCACTTGCGCTTCGACCCCTGCGACCCCGACTGGGTCGACCGCGACCGCTTCGTCCTCTCCGCCGGACATGGCTCGGCGCTGCTCTATTCGCTGCTCCACGTGTTCGGATACGCGCTCACGCTGGAGGACTTGAAGAAGTTCCGCCAATGGGAGAGCCTCACGCCGGGTCACCCCGAACGCGGCCTCACGCCGGGCGTCGAGCTGACGACCGGTCCCCTCGGCCAGGGCATCGCCAGCGCCGTCGGCATGGCCGCCGCCGAAGCCCACCTCGCCGCCGTCTACAACCGGCCCGGCCACGACGTGGTCGACCACTGCACCTACGTCCTGTGCGGAGACGGAGACCTCATGGAGGGCGTCGCGGCCGAAGCCGCCTCCCTCGCCGGCCACCTCGGGCTCGGCAAGCTGATCGTCCTCTACGACGACAACCGGATCACGCTGTCCGCGTCCACCCAGCTCAACTTCACCGAGGACGTCGCGATGCGCTTCCGCAGCTACGGCTGGCACACCCTGCGCGTCGAGGACGGAAATGACCTCGAGCAGATCGACCGCGCCATCGAGGAGGCCAAGGCCGAGAAGGACCGCCCCTCCCTCCTGCGAATCCACACGCACATCGGCTTCGGCTCCCCCAACAAGCACGACTCCTTCGAAGCGCACGGCTCTCCGCTCGGCGTCGACGAGGTCCGACTGACCAAGGAGCACCTCGGCTGGCCCGTCGAGCCCGCGTTCTTCATCCCCGCCGAAGTGCCCGGCCACGTCGCCGAGTCCGTGGAGCGCGCCAAGGACGGCCACGCCGACTGGCAGCGTCGCATGAAGGCCTATCGCGCCGCGTTCCCCGAACTCGCCCGCGAGCTGGACGACCGCATGGACGGGAAGCTTCCCGATGGCTGGGACAAGGATTTCCCTGTCTTCCCCGCCGATGCCAAGGGCGTTGCGACCCGCGTCACCTCCGGCAAGGTCCTCAACCTCATCGCCGCCCGCGTACCCTCGCTGTTCGGTGGTTCCGCCGACCTGAACCCCTCGACCAACACCGAACTCAAGGGGCTCGGCAACTTCGAGCATCCCGCCCGCAACGCCGGCGACACCCAAGGTGCCGTGCCCGGAGCCTGGGACTACACCGGCCGCAACCTCCACTTCGGCGTCCGCGAGCACGCCATGGGCGCCATGATGAACGGCCTCTCCGCGCACGGCGGATTCCACGCCTTCGGCGCGACCTTCGAGACCTTCTGCGACTATCTGCGGCCCAGCATCCGCCTGGCCGCCATCATGCACCTGCCCGTCCTCTACATCTTCACCCACGACAGCATCGGCGTCGGGGAAGACGGGGCCACCCACGAGCCGGTCGAGCAGACCGCTTCGCTGCGCCTCATCCCGAACATGCAGGTCATCCGCCCCGCCGACGCGAACGAGACCGTCGAAGCCTATCGCGCCGCCTTCGCGACGACCAACCGTCCCACGGCCCTGATCCTCTCGCGCCAGAACGTGCCCGTCCTCGACCGCACGAAGTACGCCCCCGCCACCGGTCTCCACAAGGGCGCCTATGTCCTGGCGGACCTCCCGGCCGCATCTCCCCGCAAGGGCGCTCCGTCCGTCGTTCTCGTCGCCACCGGCTCCGAAGTCGCCCTCGCCGCCGCCGCCGCGGACAAGCTCACCGCCTCCGGCGTCGCGGTCCGCCTCGTGTCCATGCCCTCCTGGGAGATCTTCGAAGCCCAGAGCACCGATTACAAAGCCAGCGTCCTTCCGGCCTCCCTGCCCGTTCGCCTCTGCATCGAAGCGGGCGTGACCATGGGCTGGCAGAAGTACGCCGGAGACAAGGGCGGCGTCATGGGCGTCGACGAGTACGGCGCCTCCGCGCCGGGTCCCGTCGTGATGCGCGAGTACGGCTTCACGCCGGAATGCGTCGTCGAGCGGGTCGAAGCGCTGCTGAAGTAGCGCTCAACTGAAAGTGTACGAGGCCTCGAAGGGCCTCGGGGACTGAGCGATGTAACGAAATCGGCAGATGTGCAATTCCAATGCATATCTGCCGATACTCGTTCAGCCGAACGAAGATGAATCAGGGTACCGAAGCCCTTCGCCTTCGCCACTCGTTCCAGAAGGCCTCGTACCCGCTCTGCTCCGGCTCTTCCTTCCTGTCCTTCGGCAGGCAGGAACGATGGAATTCCTCGATGCGATCGGCGAAGCGCTCGACGACATCGCGGTAATCCACCTGGGGAACCCGCGCCGTCGCACCGGATGTCGTGCCCAGGACCACTTCGTCTCCCTCGTGTACGACGCTCCAATCGATGCCAAGGGAACAGCCACAGATCATCACGCTCTGCATGTCCGGTTCGGCCAGCATGAAATGTCCGCAGCACGGCAGCATCTGGCCGCCGTTCGAGGATTCGCCGACCAGGACGTGGTCCTCGGTCAGCGTGCGAAGCAGGAAGAGTCCCGTTGCACTGAGCGTGGCACTTGATTCGAAGCACTCATCCCCGATTGCGACGCGTGCTGTTCCATGGCAACACTGATCGGCAGGATCATCCTCCGGTCCGACGATCCAGCCCAGTTCAAGTATCTCGATGTCGAACATCACTTCTGCGTCAGGTGTACGCCGAATCCACCGAAGGACTCCTTCAGGAACACGAGCCGCGTCTTCCCCTTCGCGTCCTTGACCTCGCGCGCGGGGTCGACCTCCAGCCCCTGGCGGGCAAGCCAGTCCACGGCGCGCGCGACGTTGGCCGTGCGGATGGCGATATGGCCGTGCGGGTCCGTACTCCGCTTCTTCAGGATCTCGATGCCGGTGCCGACGAAGACCGCACCAGGCAACTCGCGCGTCGCAGCCCCCAGCAGCTTCGAGAATCGGCTTGCGAGGCTTCCCGCCTCCTCCGGTGTGTCCATGTCGATACCGATATGCGCGAGCTCGAGCCCGAGCACTTCGGCGACCGCTTCGGCCGTGAGCCGTTCGATGGCGGCGAAGTCGCCCGCCGCGATCAGGTCCTCCTTGACGAACCAGCTGCCACCGCAGGCGACGACCCGGTCGAAGGCGAGATAGTCCTTCAGGTTCTTCAGGTCGATGCCGCCGGTGGGCATGAAGCGCAGGGAGCCGAAAGGCGCCGCCATGGCCTTCAGGGCCGCGAGTCCGCCGCTCGCCTCGGCCGGGAAGAACTTGACCGTCGTGAATCCGTACCCGAGGGCGGTCTCCATGTCGGTCGGGCTGCTGCAGCCCGGCAGGACCGTCACGCCCTTAGCGAGGCAGAACTCGACGACCGCGCGGTTGAAGCCCGGACCGACGAGGAACTCCGCACCGGCATCGAGCGCCTGCTGCGCCATTTCCACCGACGTCACGGTGCCGGCGCCGACCAGCATCTCCGGGTGCGCCGCGCGGATACGACGGATGGACTCGACTGCCGCCGCGGTTCGGAAGGTCACCTCTGCGACGGGCAGTCCGCCCCGGCATAGCGCGTCCGCGAGTGGCACGGCCTGCGCCGCGTCCTCGAGCTTGATCACGGGCACGAGCCCGAACCGGTCGATCCGCTCCATCACGGAAAGGGTCGTCTTCTCTTGATTCATGTCGATCCTCCTTGTTTTCCTGCGTCTGATCGCCGCCTTGGCGGCGACGTCCGTGCGCCTTCCCGGCGCCATCGATGCGCCGTCTATGTGCCGTACATCTTCCCATATAGGTCCAGGAAATCCCTGAACCCGGTCTCATAGACCTTCGCGTTCGCAGGGTCCGGTTCGATCGTACGCTTCACCTGCATCGCGGGCAATGGGCGTTTCAGGTCAGGCAGCGCTCCGGTACCGACCATGGCCATGATCGCGGCCCCGAAAGAGGCGGCTTCCTCGACGCCGGCGACGGCGATCTCCTTGCCGAACACGTCCGCCTGGATCTGCAACCAGGCGTCCGAACCCGCGTACCCGCCGTTGGCACGGATCTGTCGGACATCGTTGCCTGCGAGCGGCGCGAGCACCTCGTACACCGAGCGCATGCGGTACATCACGCCCTCCATGGCGGCCTTCACGAAATGCCGGCGGTCGTGGCGCAGGTCGAGCCCCGCCATGACGCCGCGCGCGGCCGCGTTCCAGTTGGGCGAGCGCTCGCCGGTCAGCAGCGGCAGGAAGATCAGCCCGTCGCTTCCGGCCGGGATCTGCCCGGCGAAGTCGTCGAACAGTGCATAGACGCTGCGGTACCCACCCCGCTCGGCCTCGGACGCGAACTGGTTCCGGAAGGTCTCCCGCAGCCACTTGAGGACGAGTCCGCCGTTGTTGATGGCCCCGCCGGCGACCCAGGTGTCCTTCGTGAAGCAGTGGCACCACGTCCGCTGCTGCGGGTCGAGCAGAGGCTGGGCGACGGCGACGCGCAGGGCGCCGCTGGTGCCGAGCGTGCAGGACATGGCGGTCGCGTCGAACACGCCGCAGCCCAGGTTCGCCACGATGCCGTCGCCCGCGCCGCAGGCCACGGGCACGTCTCCGGTCAGCCCCATCGCGGCGGCATGGTTCCGGTCCATCCCGGTCAGCAGCCCGGTTCCGGGCATCGGCTCGCACAGCCTCTCCCGCCCGATGCCGAGCACCGAACCGAGCACGACGGGGTCCCAGTCGAAGGTACGGAGGTTGAAGAGGCTCGAGGCGGAGGCATCCGTATAGTCGACGACGTACTTGCCGAAGAGCCGGAACAGGACGTAGGACTTGAGGCTCAGGAACTTCGCGGCACGGGCGAATACGTCCGGCCTCGTCTCCTTGAGCCAGAGGATCTTGGCCAGCGGATACATCGGATGCTGCGTCCTGCATCCCGTGCGCCTGTATAGGTCCGCGACGTCGAATTCCTCCGCGTACCGCAGCGCCTGCGGCAATGGTCGCGTGTCCGCCCAGGTCACGACGTTCGTGAGGGGCGCTCCCTGTGCGTCGAGCGCGAGGAAGCTGAACATCTGGGTCGACAGGCCGATGCCCTTGAGGCCCTTTCCTTCCGGTCCCACCGCAGCCATGCACTCCCCGACCACCTCGAGTAGCGAAACGAACACGGTTTCCGGGTCGAGTTCCGCCGCTCCGGTCTCGGGCGACAGAAGAGGGTATTCCTTGTATGCATAGCCGCGCTGGAACCCGTCGACATCGAAGAGCGCCGCGCGGACGCCCGTCGTGCCGATGTCCACGCCCATGTACCGCTCGATCACGTCCCGATCTCCAGCATCTCGG
>CAXNDY010000035.1:0-7648 GCA_964201095.1 Saccharofermentanales bacterium | reverse complement strand
CCCACAGACACCGGCATCCGCTCCCCTCGTGGTCGCTGCCGCCGGCTGGCACGCCGGGGTGGTCGGCATCGTCGCCGCGCGATTGACCGAAGCCTTCTTCCGCCCCGCCATCGTCTTCGCCGAGGAGAACGGACAGTTCCGCGGCTCGGGCCGGTCCTACGGGGACTTCGACCTGCTGGCGGCCCTCACGGCCGCCTCGGCCGAAACCGTCCGCTTCGGCGGACACAGGAAAGCCGCCGGAGTCGCGATCGAAAGAGACCGGATCGACGCTTTCCGCGCCGCGATCGAAGCGCACGCTGCCACGTTGCCCGCAGCCGCCGGCGAGGCCGGTCCCGCCATCGACGCCGACGCGTTGCTGCCCGCCGGCGCACTCACCCTCGACAACGCGCTCTCCATCCTCCGCATGGCGCCCTTCGGCGAGGGCAATCCCAAGCCGCTCTTCATCACCCGCGGCGCGCGCGTCCAGTCCCAGAAACCCCTGTCGGAGGGCCGGCACCGCCGGTTCTCCTTCTCGTCCGACACCAGTGTCCCTCTTCCGGACGGCATCGCCTTCGGCACCGCGAGCCGTGCCGACGCCTTCGCGGACGGGGACCGGGTCGACCTGCTCTATCTCCTCGAGGTCAACGAGTGGAACCAGTCGCGGCGCGTGCAGCTGAACCTGCGCGAACTGCGGCCGAGTCCGCCCTGGAAGGTGCGCCCCGCGCTGTTCGGCGCCGCCTACAGGTATCTGCAGGAACGGGGAGGCGACGAGGGGCTGGTGTACGACGCGTCGGGGATGGCCCGCGGCATCGGACCTGTGGGCGGAGGTCCCGCACCCTCCGGATTTGAACTCGAGACCGTTTTCGCTATACTGGAGGAATCCACGCTGGTCGCCTTCGAGCCGCTCGAGGCAGGACGGCGCCGGGTGCGCCTTCTCCCGACGATGGAGAAGGTGAGTCTCGACGGGTCGCCGACGTACCGGCGGCTCAAGCAGGAAGGGGCCCTGGAAACGGATGCCTGACCTTCAGGAACTCCTGGGCGTCGTCGTCTCCCGTGCGGAGGCGTATCTCCACGAGCCCTGCGCCGTCCCCCTCCGAAAGGCCTTCGATTTCGCCAGCGCCGCCCACGAGGGACAGATCCGGGCGAACGGAGAACCCTATATCTTCCACCCGGTCGAGACCGCGCTGATCCTCACGGACTACGAGGTCGACGTCGACACGCTCTGCGCGGCGCTGCTCCATGACACGGTCGAGGACACCGGGCGCACCCTCGAGGATATCCGCGCGCAGGTCGGGGAGTCCATCGCGCTGCTCGTCGATGGGGTGACCAAGCTCGAGAAGATTTCCTACTCCTCGAAGGAGGAGGTCCAGGCCGAGAACTTCCGCAAGATGTTCCTCGCCATGGCCCGCGACATCCGCGTCGTCCTGATCAAGCTGGCCGACCGCCTGCACAACATGCGCACCATCCAGCACATGACCGAGGAGAAGCAGAAGGAGAAGGCGCGCGAGACGCTCGATATCTACGCGCCGCTGGCCCACCGCCTCGGCATCTACCGCATGAAGTGGGAACTCGAAGACCTCTGCCTGCGCTACATCGATCGCGAGGCCTACTACGAACTCGTCGGCGCGATTTCCCAGAAACGGACCGAGAGGGAGCAGATGCTCGCCCAGGTCATCGCCGAGATCCGCGAGCGCATCGAGTCCATGGGCATCCACGGTGACATCGACGGACGCCCGAAGCACTTCTACAGCATCTATCGCAAGATGCAGTCGCAGACCAAGTCTCTCGACCAGATCTACGACCTGTTCGCGACGCGCGTCGTCGTCGACACGGTGGCGGACTGCTACGCCGTCCTCGGCGCGGTGCACGACCTATACCGGCCGATGCCCGGCCGCTTCAAGGACTACATCGCCATGCCCAAGCCCAACCAGTACCAGTCGCTGCATACGACCGTGTTCGGACCGAAGGGCATCCCCTTCGAGGTGCAGATTCGCACGAAGGACATGCATCGGACGGCGGAGTACGGCATCGCGGCGCACTGGAAATACAAGGAGGGCACTGCCGGCGGGGCCGCGGCCGCCTCCGCGAAGGCCCGGTCCGGCAAGGACGGCGAAGGTTTCGACGAGAAGCTGGCCTGGCTGCGCCAGCTGCTCGAGTGGCAGAAGGAGATGCGCGACGCCGGCGAATTCATGGAGTCGCTGCGCAACGGACTCATCGCCGACGAGGTCTTCGTGTTCACGCCGCGCGGCGACGTCGTGTCGCTGCCGATGGGCGCGGTGCCCGTCGACCTCGCGTACAACATCCACAGCGGCATCGGCAACCGAATGTACGGGGCCAAGGTCAACGGGCGCATCGTGCCGCTGACCTACGAGCTCCAGAACGGCGACATCGTCGAGATCCTGACGTCGGAGAAGGTGCACGGTCCCAGCCGCGATTGGCTCAAGATCGTGAAGAGCTCCTCCGCGCGAAGCAAGATCAACACCTGGTTCAAGAAGGAGATGCGCGACGAGAACATCGTGCGCGGCAAGGAGGCCTTCGAGCGCGACCTGCGCAAGGCCGGCTTCACGGCCCAGCAGCTGCTGCGGTCGGACGCCCTCGAGCCGGTGCTGCGCCGCTATTCGCTTTCCTCCCTCGAGGACATGTACTCCGCCATCGGCTTCGGCGGCCTGTCGGCCGGGAAGGTCATCTCCCGCCTGCGAGAAGAGCATATCCGCCTCCTGCCCGAGGAGGAGCGCACGCGCCTCGGCTACCGCGTCAATCCCCAGGGCCAGGTGGTGCACGTGCCGGGAGCCTCGCCCGTGCCGTCGCAGATCGTCCCGCCCGGACTCGCCCAGGCCGGTCCGAAGGCGACCGAGGAGGCCCTGTCGGCCGCCGCCGCCTCCATGGTCACCCAGCGCATCCCGAAACGGGCGCCCCGCAAAAGCGGCGTGGTCGTCAAGGGCATCGACAACTGCCTCGTCGTGTTCTCACGGTGCTGCAGCCCCGTCCACGGCGACTCCATCGTCGGCTTCATCACGCGCGGAAAGGGCGTCGCCGTCCACCGCACGGATTGCGCCAACATCCGCCCGCTCCTCTCCCCCTCGGACTCCACGCGCGGCCCGAAGGAGAACGAGGACGCCGCGCGCCTGATCGAAGTCGCCTGGGCCGGAGAAGAGCCGGGCAACACCTACAAGGTCGAGATCACGGTCCTCGCCAACGACCGGCGGCACCTGCTGGCCGACATCTCCAGCGCCATCGCCGAGGAGAAGGTCTCCATCGTCGCCGCCGCGATGAAGGTCGCGAAGGATTTCACCACCAGCATCTCGATGACCCTCGAGGTCATGGGCCAGGACCAGCTGGACCGCGTATTGGGCCGCGTCAAGGCCATCCGCGACGTGCGCGAGGTGCACCGGGGACATTGACCCCATGAAATCCGTTTTCGCCTTGCGCAAGAAAATACAATTCGGGGCAAATCCGTTGCATCCCCTTGCCCGAGAGTATAATACAATCGGGATGAGCCACAGGGGGTACCGATGAGCCGATCCGTCATCTCCCAGTCCAACGCGCCGGCCTACGACATGGAACGCCTGTTCCGTGCGGCCGACGACTACGAGCGCTCGACCGGCATCCCCTGCCTGGTCGTGAGCCCGATGGGCGAGACGCTCCACATCGCGGACTCCGGCGTCGGCCGCCACACCGTCTGCGACATCGCCGGCAACATCTTCCGCTCCCGCATCCCCGAAGGGTCCTCGGAAGCCGACGCGTGCACCAATTCCCACCTCTACGGCACCTATCAGGCGGAGCGCTTCGGCGGCCGCTACGTGTATTTCTGCCCGATGGGCCTGACCCACTGGGCCTCGCCGGTCCTGTCCGGCGGACAGGTGGTGGCCGCCCTCCTCGGCGGTCCCGTGCACATGATCGACCCGGACGATTTCCTCATCGAGGAGATCATGACCAAGAACGGCATCGGCACCGAATTCATCTCCACCCTGCGCCGCCAGATGGAGAAGGTCCCGGTCGTGCCGCCGCAGCGCGTGAACAGTCTGGGCGACATGCTCTACCACGTGGCCAAGTCGCTGTCCGAAGGCTCCTACGCCGACATCGACGCCCGCAAGGATTCCGGGGAGCTGCAGGCCGAGATCTGGGAGCACATCCGTTCGATGAAGGACATCGGCCAGCCGGAGGGCATGGAGTCCTACCCCATGGAGAAGGAACGCGAGCTGATGGACCTGATCGAGGTCGGCGACCGTCCCGGCGCCCAGCGCGTCTTGAACGAGATCCTCGGCCACATCTTCTTCGCGAGCGGCGGCAGCTTCGAGATCCTGCGCGCCCGCGTGCTCGAACTCGTCGTGCTGCTGTCCCGCGCCGCGATCAAGGGCGGTGCCGACGCGCAGCAGATCTTCGGCCTCAACTACGGCTACCTCAACCGCATCAACAGCTTCCGCAACGTCGAGGAGCTCGCCTACTGGCTGTCCGGCATCATGGCCCGCTTCACCGACCAGGTCTTCAACCTGTCGGACGTGAAGCACGCCGATGTGATCTACCGCGCGGTGGACTACATCCGCAAGAACTACATGAACCGCATCACCCTGGAGGAGGCCGCATCGCACGTGTATCTCAGCCCGGCGTATTTCAGCCGGGTGTTCAAGGAGGAGATGAAGGACAACTTCAACGTCTTCGTGAACAAGATCCGCGTGGAGTCGGCCAAGAAGATGCTTTTGAACGAGAGCATCCAGCTCGTCGACGTCTCGACCCTGGCCGGGTTCGAGGGGCAGAGCTATTTCTCGAAGGTGTTCAAGAAGATGACCGGCGTGACCCCCGGGCGGTACCGGGAGTCCAGAGGGAAAGTCAAGCCCGCAGCGATGCGGCTCGATGAGTCGAACAGGAACTGACGGAAGTCACAACAGATCCACAAGGAGGAAGACACATGGAAATTCTCGACATGATCTCCGAAGCGCTGCAGAAGGGCAAGGCCAAGGACGTGAAGGCGATGGTACAGGAAGCCGTCGATTCCGGCATCTCGGCGTCCGACGTTCTCAACCAGGGCCTGCTCGCGGGCATGGGCATCATCGGCGGCAAGTTCAAGAACAACGAAGTGTACGTTCCCGACGTCCTGATCGCCGCCCGCGCCATGAAGGCCGGCACCGAGATCCTGAAGCCCCTGCTCGCCTCCCAGGGCGTGAAGGCCAGCGGCAAGGTCCTGATCGGCACCGTCAAGGGCGACCTGCATGATATCGGCAAGAACCTCGTCGCGATGATGATGGAAGGCAAGGGCCTCGAAGTCGTCGACGTCGGCACCGACGTCTCCGCCGACAAGTTCATCTCCGCCGCCATCGAGAACAACGTCCAGGTCATCTGCTGCTCCGCCCTGCTCACCACCACCATGGGCGAGATGAAGAACGTCGTCGACGCCGCCGTGGCCGCGGGCGTCCGCAACAAGTTCATCATCATGGTCGGCGGCGCGCCGGTCAACGAGACCTTCTGCAAGAGCATCGGCGCCGACATCTACTCTCCCGACGCGGCTTCCGCGGCGGAAGCGGCTGCTGCGGCCATAAAGGCGCTCAAGTAGTCCGACCTTTCCAGGGCTGAACAGAACAAGACCCTCCGGTTTCCACTCTCGGAAGCCGGAGGGTCTTGTGTCGTTTCAAAACACGCGTCAAGGGGGCTGGAGCGACCTGCACGCGCTAGGGCTGGATCTCCATGAGGGAGACCATGACCACCGGACGGCGCTGGGTGCGCTCGTAGAGGAAGTCGCGCAGCTGGTCGCGCAGGGCGTTCGAGCGGATCATGGAGGCAATGGGCTTGTTCGCGGCGGCGGCACGCTGGAGGAAGGTCAGGATCTTGGATCGGGCCTCCTCGATCACGCGCTCGGCTTCGGCTTCGTAGAGGAAACCGCGCGCCTGGATATCCGGGTCGGCGGCAAGGGTGCCGTTGTCGGACCAGAGGGCGATGCCCACGGACAGGACGCCGTCCTCGGCCAGCAGCTTGCGGTCGCGGAGGACCAGATTCCCGGCCTCGCCGATGCCGGAGCCGTCGATCAGCACGTCGGCCGCGCTGACGAAACCCGCGATCCGGGCGCTGTCCGCCGACAACTCGAGGATGTCGCCGTTGCCGATCAGGAAGATGTTCTCCCAGGGGGTGCCCATGTCGTTGGCCAGCTTGGCATGCCGGGAGAGATGGCGATACTCGCCGTGGACGGGAAGGAAGAAGCGGGGACGCACCAGGCGGTGCATCAGCTTGAGCTCCTCCTGGTAGGCGTGGCCGGAGACGTGCACGTCGGCGAGCGACTCGTAGATCACGTCGGCGCCGCGGCGGAAGAGCTCGTTGACGACCTTGTAGATCGGTTTTTCGTTTCCGGGAATCGGGCTGGCGGACAGGATCACGGTGTCGCCGCGGACGATCTCGATCTTCTTGTGCTCGGAGAAGGCCATGCGCGTCAACGCGGACATGGGCTCTCCCTGGCTTCCCGTGGAGAGGATCACCAGGTTCTCGGGGTCGTAGGCGTCGATCTGCTCGAGTTCGATCAGAGTGTTCGGGTTCTTCTTGATGTAGCCCAGTTCGTCCGCCGCGCCGAAGACCTTGAGCATGCTGCGCCCCACGAGGGCGACCTTGCGGTTGAACCGCTCGGCGGCGGTGAAGATCTGCTGCATGCGGTGGACGTTGGACGAGAAGGTGGCGATGATGATCCGTCCCGGCGCCTTCTGGAACAGGTCCACGAAGGTCTCGCCGACCTTGCTCTCGGACATGGTGTAGCCCTTCTTCTCGACGTTCGTGCTCTCGCACAGGAGAAGCAGGACACCCTCGGTGCCGAGCGCGGCGAGGCGGGCGAGATCCGGCGGTCCGCCGTCGATGGGCGTGTGGTCGATCTTGAAGTCGCCGGAGTGGACGACGACGCCGACGGGGGTGCGGATCGCGAGCGTGGTCGCATCGGCGATGCTGTGGGTCGCGTGGATGAATTCGACGGAGAAGAGGCCGGCCTTGACGACGTCGCCGGGGTGGACGGTCATGAACTTGACCGACGACTGGAGCTGGCGGTCCTCGAACTTGATCTTCGCGAGCGCCAGGGTCAGCGGCGTTCCGTAGAGCGGCGCCTTGATCTCCTTCATCAACCAGGGGAGGGCGCCGATGTGGTCCTCGTGGCCATGGGTGAGGAACACGCCGCGGACGCGGTTGCGGTTCTTCACGAGGTAGGACATGTCGGGGATGACGACGTCGATGCCGGGCATGTCCTCCTCAGGAAAGCCGATGCCGCAGTCGACGACGATCATGTCGTTGCCGTATTCGTAGACGGTCAGGTTCTTGCCGATCTCGGACAGGCCGCCGAGCGGGATGATCTTGAGTTTCTGCGGCTGCCCTTCGGCATTCGCGGGGGCGGCGCGGAGTGCGCTGCGGGAGGACTGGGCGGTCTGGGGTGCGGTCTGCGGGACGTCGGCGCGGCTCTGGGGCGCGGCCGCCCGCGGGTGGGGAGAGGGGGTGCGGTTCTGGGGTCTGGCTTGCGTGCCACCAGGTCGGGCCGGCGCGCTGCCGGGTCGGGTCGGGGTGCTACCGGGCCGTGCTGCCGGGCGACGGGCGCCTGTCGGAGTTCCTGCGCCATCGGGCGGTCGTGGGGTTCCCTGGGGTCTTTGTCCACCGCGGCGCGGGGCTTCGGGGGTCCGCCCGGGGTTGTTGCCTTTGGTGTTGGCGGCGGCTT
>CAXNDY010000034.1:0-7752 GCA_964201095.1 Saccharofermentanales bacterium | reverse complement strand
GCCGATGTCCTGCGTCGACTGGAGATCCTCGCGCCCGGTGGCGGATACGTCTTCAATCCGATCCACAACATCCTGCCCGACGTGCCGCCGGAAAACGTCGTGGCCCTGTTCGCCGCCGTGCGGGAGTTCGATAGGGGTTCATGAATTGTTCATCTTTCCGCAAGAAGGATTCAAGACTCGCGCGGCAGAATGAAGATACAAGATCCGTTGCCCGGTTCCGATCCTAGGAGGGATGAACGATGAAACTGAAGAAGAAGGCCCTGATTTCCCTGAGCGTCGCCGTCGGCGTCGCCGTGCTCGCGACGACCGCCCTCGTGGGCGCCGTCAACGAGTCCGCCTACACCCAGCTCAAGAACGCCGTCAAGACCACGTCCGCCAAGGTGGCGGCCGAGGACGGCAACTTCACGCAGAACACCGTGGTCACGCTGATGGACAACGGCGTCGTCCTGCTGCGCACGACGAGTTCCTCGAAGGCCGCCGGCTCGGCGAACGAGCAGTCCTCGGTCACCGAGACCAAGGGCGGGACGACCCAGACGACCTATTCCTTCTACAACGCCTCGAAGAACATCTACTACGACTCCTACAGCGACACCTACTTCGTGAACGAGTGGACCTCGCCCATGGTGGGCGCGTCCGATTCTTCCGGCGCCCCGCTGCTGGACGCGAAGGGTTACGCCGTCGACTCCGCCACGAACTACGACACGCAGGACCCGCTGGCCCAGGAGAACGTCAAGGACCTCGAGAGGATCCTGGACGCCTTCGTCGGCAACCTCAAGGACTACGTGAGCGTGACGGAGAACGCGGACGGCAGCCGGACCTTCACCGGGTCCCTGTCCGATACCCAGATCCCGGCCCTCATCAACGCGATCGCCTCCTTCGCGACCAAGCAGTACCTGACCTCCAACGGAATGGCCCAGCCGATGACGGCGGTCGACTCGACCGGCGTCATGATCGAAGGCAAGACGGACCCCGATGGCGTGGTCTATCCGAACGCGACCGAAAACCGCTACGGCCTGCCCTCCCTCACCGGCGACATCTTCGTGAAGAGCGTCTCCGGCACCGCGACGACCGATGCCGACGGTGTCCTCACGGGGGGTGACCTCGCGGTCGTCCTGTCCGGAACCGACGCGGACGGCGTCGCCCACGACCTCTCCCTGCGGATCCAGGCCAGCATGACCGGCATCGGCACGACGGTCGTGACCGAGCCCGACCTGACCGGCAAGAAGGTCCAGATCACCAAGAACGACCCCGGCGTGGTCCAGGACAAGTTGACCGCGGAATTCGTCGGCACCTACCGCAACGACATCGTCACGAAGATCGACGGCGCCTTCGCCAAGATCGGCGAGCGCACGATCGTGATCGAGTCCATCACGGCCGACACCGTCAAGGGAAGCTACACCGAGACCTTCAACGACGGCGTCGAAGGGTACGTGCCCCTGACCTTCACCTTCGAAGCCCCGAACAGCGGCTACTTCAACATCAACTTCACCTACACCGATGCGAACGGCACTCTCATCGGCGGGAACATGTACTTCGACGCCACGAACGCCAGCATCCAGTTCCAGCCCATGGACAGCAAGGGCGTCACCAATTCCACCTTCCCGCGGGTGTTCGACTGACCTCGGGTTCCCGACCCTTCCTTTACACCCCTTCTGCATTCGGGATATCATGGGATATCCCGAATGCATGTCCAGACCTTTTCTTGAATGGATGCCAGGTGTCGACGGGGGAACCGATGGAACCACAGAAGGCCATAGAGATCCAGGGATTGACCAAGATGTACAAGAATGCGCGCGGCATCCGCGACGTCCAGCTGGACGTCTTCCCCGGCGACATCTTCGGCCTGCTGGGCCCCAACGGAGCCGGCAAGACCACCGCCATGAAGGTCATGACGGGCATGCTGCAGCCGGACTCCGGTGATGTCCGCATCTTCGGCCACAGCGTCCTCACCGAGTACGAGCTGGCCATGGCGAACGTCGGCTGCATCGTCGAAACCGCCGTCTCCTACCCGAACCTGACGGCCTACGAGAACCTGAAGGTCGTCGGCCGCTTCTACGGGATGACCGACGGCAAGCGCATCGACGAAGCCCTCGAGGTCGTCGGCATGCTCAAGTACCGCAACGAGAAGTCGGCGAACTTCTCGCTCGGCATGAAGCAGCGCCTCGGCATCGCGGCCGCGATCCTGCCGCGCCCGAAGCTGCTGATCCTCGACGAGCCGCTCAACGGCCTCGACGTCGAGGGCATGGTCGAGATGCGCAACCTCGTCAAGCGCCTGGCGGCCGAGGAGGGCACGACCTTCTTCATCTCCAGCCACCTGGTCCACGACGTCGAGAGGACCTGCGACCGGATCGGCGTGATCTTCGACGGACGCCTGCTGCGGGTGGATTCGATCGAAAGCATCCTGCGCGACCACGCGTCCCTGGAGAGCTTCTTCATGAGCGAGGTGGACAAGCATGGAAAGCTATAAGGCGGTCCTCGAGAACGAGATCTTCCGCATGTTCAAGAAGAAGAAGGTGGTCGTGGTCGTCGTACTGGCCCTCGGGCTCATCGGCGTCGTGCTGCTGCTGTCCGTCGTCATCCGGGGCGGCTTCGGAATCCTGGGCGGCACCGGCTCGTCCCTGCCGATCACCGTCCTGTCCGTCTTCACCAACACGATCCTTCCGCTGTTCGTGGCGCTGGCCGTGATCGACACCTTCACCGGCGAATTCGCCAACGACACCATGAAGATCACGATCACGAAACCGGTGACCCGGTTCAAGATCTACCTGGCCAAGCTCTCCGCGGTCGGCGTCTTCATCCTGGCCAATCTCGCGCTCGTCATGGTCCTGTCCATGATCGCGACGGTCGCCCTCTACCCGCGGCTGGTCTCCTTCGGGTGGGCGGGGAACGTCTTCCTGTCCTACCTCGCGACCTTCTTCCCGGTCCTGACCCTCGCCGTGGTCGTCTCCTACTTCGCGAACGTCCTCAAGAGCAGCACGGGCGTCTTCTTCCTCACCGTCCTCCTGTTCGTCGTCTTCCGTGCACTGGGTGTCGTGTTCTCCTCGATTTCCGATGTCCTGGTCACCTCGCTGCTCGACTGGTACAAGCTCTGGATCTCCACGCGGATCCCGGTCTGGACGCTGCTGCGCTCCCTGGTCGTCATGGCCTCCTACGTCCTGATCTTCTTCGCGCTCGGATACCGACGGTTCGACCGAAGGGCCCTCTAGCCTCCGCATGGACCTGAAGAAGCGGCTCCTGCTGACGAACCTCTCGCTGCTGGTCGTTCCACCGGTCGCGACCGTGCTGCTGTCGGCGCTGTTCCTCTATGCCGCCTCCCTTTTCTCCGGCGGGGCCATCACCTACACCGACTTCGAAAGGGCGCTGCGGCTGCGCTATGAGCTCTTCTCCGCCGCCGAGACCGTGTGGAGCCAGTCGCCGGAGGCTTTGGCCCGGGAGGAGTTCGTCCAGTACCTCGACGCGCGGCTGGACGACCTTTCCGCGGAGATCCTCGTGGAGAAGGGCGGGGTCGCCCTCTATGCGACGGACGGCCTCCGTCTCTCCGACGTGGCGTCCCCCGACCGCGAAGGGGCGCAGGGCCCGGCGCTTTCCACGCGCACCGTGATCGTCGGCGGGACCCGGTACGTCCTCCAGTCGCAGCCCGTCACCTTCCAGGACGGGACCTCCGGCACGGTCCACATCCTCGCCGCCGCCGGCCGTGGGACCGGAACGGCGGAGGCCTTCCTGTTCTTCGCCCTCGCGGTGTTCCTGCTGTCCGGTCTGGCCACCATCCTCGTCTACTCCGCCCGGACCTCCCGGAACCTCGGGGCTCCACTGGTGCGCCTGAATGAGACGGTCGCCGCTTTGAGCGAGGGCAATCTCGAACAATCCGTCGTCGAGCAGGGCGACGAGGAGATCCGCCAGGTCCAGCGGTCGCTGGAGAAGATGCGCATCCGCCTCCAGGAGGCGGTGGCCAGCCGGCAGAAGGTCGACGAGAGCCGCCGCATGCTGGTCTCCAGCATTTCCCACGACCTGAAGACGCCCATGACCGCGATCCTCGGGTATGTCGAAGGCCTGCGGGACGGCGTCGCGGACACGCCGGAGAAGCAGCGCCGGTACCTCGAGACCGTCCGCGTGAAGGCGGAACTGGTCGACCGGATGATCGACGACCTCGTCTACTTCTCGAAACTCGAGCTCGACCAGGTGCCCTACGACTTCGAGACCACGGACCCGTCGGAGTACATGGCGGCCTGTGTCGAGGAGAACCGCGAGGGGTTTGGGCGCGACCGCATGGAGTTCACCCTGGAGGACCGCCTGCCTTCCGGCGTGCGCGTGCGCATCGACCGCGGCCGCATGAAGCGCGTCTTCCAGAACCTGTTCGAGAATGCGCGGAAATACCGGAAGGGCGAGTCCGGCTCCATCGCCGTCGTCCTGCGGGAAGCGGCCGACCGGGTGCTCGTCGAGGTCCGGGACGAGGGAATCGGCATCCCACAGGACAGCATGCCCTACATCTTCGACCGGTTCTACCGGGCCGACGGCTCGCGCGGGACGGTCGGCGGCAGCGGGCTGGGGCTATCCATCGCCCGTCAGATCGTCGAAGACCACCAGGGCCGGATCTGGGTCCGCAGCGAACAGGACGAGGGCTCCACGTTCGTGGTCGCGCTGCCCCGGGTGACGGAGAGCGAGCGGCCGCCGGACGCCGCAGACCGGGAGGTCGAACGATGAGCGAGGAAACGCGCCGCATCCTGGTCGTCGAGGACGACCCCGTGATCTCCGAACTGCTCAAGGACTATCTGGAGGTCAGCGCCTTCGCCGTGGTGGTCTGCGCCGACGGGACGAAGGGCATGGAGGTCGTCCGGGCCGGCGGGGTCGACCTGATCCTGCTGGACCTCATGCTGCCCGGCATCGACGGGTACGAGGTGCTCCGCCTGGCGCGCGAAATCACCGACATCCCGATCCTGGTCGTCTCCGCGCGACGGGAGGACATCGACAAGATCCGGGCCTTCGGCCTGGGCGCCGACGACTTCATCGCGAAGCCGTTCAGCCCGGGCGAACTCGTGGCCCGCGTGAAGGCCAACCTATCCAAGGTGGACCGCATGAAGCACCGTTTCGCCGGTCGTGACGCGGAGAAGACGCTCACGGTGCGCGGCCTGTCGGTGCAGACCGAGGCGCGCCGCGTCTCCGTTCACGGACGGGAGGTGGCGATGGCCCAGAAGGAATACGACCTTCTGCTGTTCCTGCTGCGCCATCCCGACCGGGTGTTCAGCAAGGACGAGCTGTTCGAGAAGGTCTGGGGGATGGATGCCAACGGGGACACGTCCACCGTCACGGTGCACGTCGCCCGCATCCGCGACAAGATCGAGACCCGCCCCGAGGACGCGCAGTACATCGAGACCGTCTGGGGCGCGGGGTACCGCTTCCGGGCGTGATAGACTGGAAGGAACCAGACAGGAGGTGCGCCATGCTCTTCGAAACCGGAAGCAAGATACTTTTCATGGGCGACTCGATCACGGATGCCGGCCGCACGCAGCCGGTGGGCGAAGGGCTCTTCGGCCCGTACGGGACCGGGTGGGTCAACCAGGTCGCGGGTCTCCTCGGGGAGTCCTACCCCGAGCGGCGGCTGCGGCTGGTCAACATGGGCACGTCGGGACACACGGTCCGGGACCTGGCGGAACGCTGGGACCGCGACGTCTTCCAGCAGAAGCCGGACTGGGTCGTCGTCATGATCGGCACCAACGACGTCTGGCGCCAGTTCGACCTGCCCCTGCAGCCCGAGATCCACGTGCTCCCGGACGAGTACCGCGCCACACTGGACCGACTGGTGGTCGAGACGCTGCCGCGGGTCCGCGGGATGGTCCTCCTCACGCCGTTCTACCTCGAGCCGAACCGCACCGACGCCATGCGCGCCACGATGGACCGCTACGGCGAGATCGTGCGCGAGACCGCCCACCACCACGGCACGCGCTTCGCCGACACCCAGGCGGCCATGGCGCCGCTGCTTGCCGCCTACCACTCCTCCTACATCTCCTGGGACCGCGTGCACCCCTCGGCGATCGGCCACATGGCCATCACGCGCGCCTTCCTCGACGCCGTCGATTTCCACTGGGGCGGCGAGAAATGACGTACGGCGCGTGAAGCGGAAGACCGCCCGGTTCCTGATCGCCTCCACCGTCGTCCTCGTCGCGGGGCTCGGTGTCGCCGCTCTCGTCTACTTCGGCGTCTTCTGGCCGAACGACCTCTTCGCGGCCGCCTATCCCGTCCGCGGCATCGATGTCTCGAACCACCAGAAGACCGTCGACTGGGCGGTCGTCGCAGGCGAACCCGGCATCGACTTCGCCTTCCTCAAGGCCACCGAAGGCGACGACTACCGCGACCGGTACTTCGTGACGAACTGGAAGGCCGCCGGGGAGGCAGGGATCCTCCGCGGCGCCTACCACTTCTTCACCACGGCCAGTTCCGGCGCGGATCAGGCCGCGAACTTCATCGCCGTGGTCCCGGTCGAGGCGGGGAGTCTGCCGCCCGTGGTCGACCTCGAGACCTTCGGCAGCGCGCCGGAGGACTTCCGACGAGAACTCCAGGCCTATCTCGACCTCGTCGAGGCGAACTACGGCCAGAAGCCCATCCTGTACACCGTCTACGCCTTCTACGACGAATACCTCGAGGGAGGGTTCGCGGACTACCCCCTCTGGATCCGGGACATCGTCAAGCCGCCCGCCATCGGGTGGAGCGGGGAGTGGCTCTTCTGGCAGTACGGGAATCGCGGCCGGGTCGCCGGCATCGCGGGCTACGTCGACCGGAACGCGTTCGCCGGAAGTCGGGCGGAGCTCGAGGCCCTGTTGTCGAAATAGTCCGAAGCGGCGCTATTTTCCGGTCGGCTTCGGGGTGATGCGCACGACCTCGTCGAAGACCGCCGTCTGACGACGCCAGAGCACGCGGTCCCTGTGGACGTGACCGAAATACCACCCCGAATACTCCGTGGTCTTCTGCACCCAGTCGAGGAAGCAGCCCAGTTCGGCCTCACGGGGGTCGTTCAGCCCGCGCAGCGCCGTCGTCTCCTGAGGCGCAGTGTGCGTGAGGATGAAGTCGACCTTGTGCCCATGGTCCAGAAGATTGCGCCGGGCGGTCTCGTACTCCTCGGCGCTCGGCATCTCCGCCGCCCACCAGGATCGTCCGGGCGTGCGCCACGGCTTGTCGGGCGAGTAGGCGCCGCCCATGGTGAAGTAGGTATGGCCCTCGATCCGGAACACCTGGCCCCGCATGAGGTGCAGCACGTTGGGCAGCAGGCGGTGCACGCTTCCCCCGTTCCATTCCTCTTCGGGGTATTCGGCGAGCCGGTCGAAGTTCTCATGGTTGCCGTCGACGAACAGGAAGGTGACGCGCATGCGGCCGAGACGGGCCAGCGCCGCGCGCTCCTTCTCGCCGCCGTTGAAGACGAATCCGAAGTCGCCCAGGACGAGGATGGAATCCTCGCGGTGCGCCTCGCCGCGCAGTCTGCGGCGGACGGATCCGATGCGGGAGAGGTCGCCGTGGGTGTCGCCGATGAGAAATACCATGCCCCCATTCTACGGCACCGGGGAGGAACCGCGAGCGGAAACTTCGCGGCATTTGTCCTTTTGCCGCCTTAGGTATACTCTTGTGGTGGCACATTGGATCATTGGACTCGGCTTCATCGCCGAAAGGAGAGATCTTCATGGAAGAAATGGTACTCAAGGCCGTCGCGAGAGATGGCAAAGTGAAAAGACTCCGCAGGGAGGGATTCACTCCCGGCGTCCTCAA
>CAXNDY010000033.1:0-8083 GCA_964201095.1 Saccharofermentanales bacterium | reverse complement strand
GAGCCTTGACGGCCACGCAGGTGAAGGTGCCGCGGAGCTTGTTGACGACCAGGGTCGCGAGGGCTTCGCCTTCGACGTCCTCGGCGATGATGACCAGCTTGCGGCCGGCCTGCACGACCTGCTCGAGCAGGGGCAGGAGCTCCTGGATGTTGGTGATCTTCTTGTCGGTGATGAGGATGTAGGGGTCGTCGAGGACGGCCTCCATCTTCTCGGTGTCGGTGACCATGTAGGCGGAGACGTAGCCGCGGTCGAACTGCATGCCTTCGACGACTTCGAGCTCGGTGCTCATGGACTTGGACTCCTCGACGGTGATGACGCCGTCGTTGGTGACCTTCTCCATCGCATCCGCGATCAGGCTGCCGATGTATTCGTCATTGGCGGAAATGGAGGCGACGCGGGTGATGTCGTTCTTGCCCTTGATGGGCTGGGAGACTTCGACGATCCCGCCGACGGCCACTTCGACGGCCATCATGATGCCCTTGCGCAGGATCATCGGGTTCGCGCCGGCGGCGATGTTCTTCACGCCTTCGCGGATGATGGCCTGGGCGAGGAGAGTAGCGGTCGTGGTGCCGTCGCCGGCGACGTCGTTGGTCTTGGTGGCGACTTCCTTCACGAGCTGGGCGCCCATGTTCTCGAAGCGGTCCTCGAGCTCGATCTCCTTGGCGATCGTGACGCCGTCGTTGGTGATCAGCGGGGCGCCGAACTTCTTGTCCAGAACGACGTTGCGGCCCTTGGGGCCGAGGGTGATCTTGACGGTGTCAGCCAGGTGGTTGACGCCTCTTTCGAGTGCGCGACGCGCATCCTCGCCGTACTTGATCTGCTTGGCCATATGGTTTACCCTGCCTTTCCTATTCGACGATCGCGAGGATGTCGCTCTGCTTGAGAATCATGAACTCTTCGCCGTCCATCTTGACTTCGGTTCCGGAATACTTGCTGGTGAGTACCTTGTCGCCGGCCTTGACGTACATCGTGACTTCCTTGCCGTCGATGTTGCCGCCCGGACCGACCGCGATCACTTCCGCGACCTGGGGCTTCTCCTTGGCCGCGCCCGGCAGCACGATGCCGCTCCGCGTGGTCTCTTCGGCCTCGACCATCTTGATGACGACCCTGTCGCCCAACGGTTTGATCTTCATGGAATCGACCTCCTTGTTTCTATTGAGTGGCTTCTTCATGAGTTAGCACTCCTTAGTCAAGAGTGCTAACGCAAGTCTGAATATAAACCGCTCGCCGGTCCCTGTCAAGAGTTCGCGGTGCGAAGCGCGAGGTCGCTCGTCCGGCTACCGCGCGTCGACCGTCTGGAAGGCGACCGTGCGCCGGTGATACAGTTTTCCCGACAGCGTGAAGCGCTCGGCGACGATGCGGACGGTCTGCGGAGGAGGCGTCCCATCGGTCGGTCGCGCCACGGTGACGCCCACCGCGACCCACTCGTCCGAGCCGATCGTCCTCTTCTCCCCGAGGACCACGGACGCGCCGCCCTCCACCACGCGGAAGGTGATTCCCTTCGTCATGTCGGCGTCCGGCTGGTACCCCAGCGTCGGTGAGGCGAATGTCTGCATCCGGGCATAGACCCAGACCGGCGCCTCCACTCCGACGGCGACCGTGCGCACGCCCTCCGGCATGACCGCGGTCTCGAGCCGGCGCATCTTCAGTTCGACCTCCTGGGTCGGGCCATCGGCCGGGACGTCGCTCGGGGACGGAGTCCCTGCAGCCGCGGGAGCCACGGCCGAGGCGGCGGCCGGTGCGAGGACCGCGACGGCGGTCGCCGCGGTGACCGCGCTCAGGATGCCGGGGACGGCGTTGGCGCTGTGCGGGTGGATGAATTCCTCGATGAGATGCCATATCTCCGGAGAATTCGTGACGCCGAGAACGACGTGCAGGATGTCCATCTCAGTTCCCTCCCTTCGCGGCTGCGACCTTCGGCTGCGACGCGAGGTGCAGCACGAGCGCCGTGATGATCAGGAGCCCTCCGAAGAAGTATCCGGAGATGCTCTGGAAATCCTTGAGGAAAGTCGCCAGCTGCACCGTGAGCATGGAAGCCGAGTAGAAGTTGACGACCGTGACCGGACTGGCCAGGATGGCCGGGAGGATGGATCCGGCCAGACCGGCCGCGAAGGAGGCGAACATGGCGTGGCCCGTGTCCACGGAGGGGACCTGCCGTCCTCCGAACCAGCCGGAGACGTCGCGGTAGACGACCTTGAACATCTTCGCACGGAAGGTGCCGTCCATTCCGAAGGCCAGGGAGTTCACGAGCGCCCAGGCGGCGAGGAGACTGGCGAACACGGTGCCGAACCCGTTGTTTCCGGAAATCAGGTTGGCGACGACCAGACCGGTCCCGGCGGAGGCCGCCAGGATCTTCCAGGCTTTCTTGCCGAGCTGCTTGTAGGTGTCGCGGATCATCCGGGAGACCTTCTTGTACTTCGCGAGCAGATCCTTCACGCCGCTGTCCTTGTACGCCTTGAAAAGCGGGATCACGACGCCCATGAAGACGCCGGCGAACACGGCCTTGCCGAAGACGTTGCCGAACGAGCCCGTCAGCGCCCCGAAGACGCTGTAGGAAGCCGCGGCGAAACCGCCCCAGCGGAAGATGAAATAGGGCGCGACGACCTGCATGAAGATCCAGACGACGGCCATCACGACCAGGGGGACCCAGTTCTTCTTGAGATAGGCCGGAAGATTCTTCACGGTCCTGGTGAGATACGACCCGACAAGGGGGAAGAAGCCGAGTTCCTCCTCCTCGTCGTCGGGCGCGTCCGTGTCGGCGGCTTCGCCGGCCTTCGCCTTCTTCTCCTTGGCGGGTCTGTGGGCAATCTTCTCGACGACCTTGGCGAGGATCTCGTATTCGTCCTCGCCCAGACCGACCAGCGCGGCGGCGGTGGGGACCGGTGGGATGTACAGGTCGGAACCCATGCGGCTTACCTCCTTCGGCATCGTGGACCGGGAACGTCGGCTCCTAGCCCCAATGTACCCATGCGTCCGGAGAAGTGCAACAGGCGGCTCCGTGTCGAAGGCTTCAGTAGACCCCGCCGGCGCGGAAGAAGGCCAGGAGGTTTTCGACCGGCGTCCGCGCCTGGACGTTGTGGATCGGGTTGAGGACGTACCCGCCGCCCGCCGAGAAGATGGCGATGCGCTCGCGGACCTCCGCGAGGACCTCCTCCGCCGTGCCGAAGGGCAGGGTCTTCTGCGTGTCGACGCCGCCGCCCCAGAAGGTCACGCGGTCGCCGAACCTCGACTTGAGTCCCTGTGCCTCCATGCCGTGCGCTGAGCACTGGACCGGGTTCAGGATATCCGCTCCGGCGTCGGCCATGTCCCCGATCAGGTTCGGAATGGAGCCGCAGGTGTGGTAGAACGTCTTCCAGCCGGTGTTGCGGTGCACCCAGTCGTTCATCCGCTTCCAATAAGGCGCGTAGAATTCGAGGAAGTCCTCCCGCGGCATGAACTCGCAGTTCTGCGTCCCGAAGTCCGTGCCGCCCATGAAGATCACCTGGATCCGGTCCCCGACGGCCTGGCGGTAGATCTCCAGGTTCTTCAGGCCGATCTCCAGCTGCATGGAATACACTTCGTGGATGTAGTCGGGGTGGAGCTTGTGGGCCATCAGCCACTCGTCCATGCGGCGGATGCCGCGCGGGTGGTCGATGGACGGACCCGGCAGCAGTGCGACATCGCCGAAGCCCGCGGCGCCGAGGTTGCCGATCACACCGAGTCCCGTCTCGGTCGCGAGGCGCTTCGACTCCCGCTCGAAATAGCGCGCGTCCTTGTCGGACAGGACGGAGAAGGATTCGGCAAAGTCCAGCCGGGGGGTGAGCGGCTCGTCGTCGATGGACCCGGCGGATCGCTCGATGTTGTCGAAGAACCAGCCCCCGCGGGGCATGTGGAAGGACGGAGCGGCGGAACGGTGCCCGCTCGGGTAGGCGAAGACCTCCCCGTCGATGAGGTCGTATTCGAAGCCGGTGGCGATCCGCGCCGGGATTCCCTGGGGAGCGGTCCATTCCTTATACGAGTCGTTGCGCACCCCGACGAAGTTGGTCGGATTCCAGAGGCCGACGACGTCGATGGACAGGGCCGCCAGCACGTCCGGATCGACGGAACCCAGCTGCTGGAAGACCTCGTGGACCGTGATCGGCCGCTCCTCCAGGCCCAGCGCGCGCCGCAGGCCGTACAGGGTCGACGCGTGGATCCCGGTGACCGCCGTCGCACCCAGGTCGATGGGGGGACGGTCGGTAGGCCTGTGGTGGATGGCCTCGATCAGCCGTTCGCGTCCGTTCATGGGCCGAACCTCCATGTGTCATGGCTCCCCGGGAGGGTCTCGGAGGGGAGTCCTGTCAATGTCTCGAGAGAAACTGCAACTCCTCGTCGGCGTATCCCGGCAGGCCCTCGTGCCCGAAGTCGGGGTAGAATACGACCCTTTTCGGGGACTCGATCCGGTTGTAGGCGGCGAACTGCGTCGACGGCGGGCAGATGGTGTCCATCAGGCCGCAGCCCAGCATCACCTCGGAGCGGATGCGCGACGTCAGGTTCGCGACGTCGATGTGCCCGAGCGTCTGGAAGAACTCCTCCTCGCGCAGGTGGCGCGGGTCGAACCACCGGAACCAGCTGCGCATCTCCTCGTAGGCGTCGATGTCCAGGTCCATCTCCCACACGCGGCGGTAATCGCACAGGAACGGGTAGGCGGCGGAGGTCCGGAAGATCCGGGGCTCCAGCGACGAGCAGGCCAGGGACAGCGCGCCGCCCTGCGAGCCGCCCGAGGTGCAGACGCGCGCGGCGTCGACTTCGGGGAAGCCCATGACGATGCCCGCCAGCTGGGCGGTGTCGAGGAAGATGTCGCGGAACAGCAGCCGGTCCGGTCCGTCCTCGAGCCCGCGGATGATGTGGCCGCGGAAGGTGTTTCCCTTCACGCCGCCCACGTCCTCGGACCTTCCTCCCTGCCCCCGGCAGTCGAGCGCGGCGACGCAGAAGCCGGCGGCCACGAAGGAGAGCTTGTCCGCCCAGTCGTCTGAACTGCCGGTGTAGCCGTGGAAGCGGAGGACGGCGGGACAGCCCGCGCGACCGGCCGGACGCAGGTACTTGGCGTAGATGCGGGCGCCGCGCACGCCGGTGAACCACAGGTCGAAGCATTCGGCGCCGGGCACCTGGAAGGCGGCGGGCACGAGCTCTACCTTGGGGTCGACCGCGCGCATCTCGGCGAGCGAGCGCTCCCAGAAGGCGTCGAAGTCCGCGGGGCGGGGGCTGCGCCCCTGATAGGCGTACAGTTCGGAGACGGGCAGGTCGACGAGCGGCATGGCGTGATCCTCCCTTTGGGGTTGTCGTTCCGCGGATATTCTAGCACTCCGAGCTTGGTTGCGGGAACGAGAGGATTCTAAATGAATCGGTCGGGGAGACGATTCGGAGTCTGTCGGTCTGCAGGGACAGGAAATCCTTGTCGCCTGTGATGAATAGCTCCACGTTCGATGCAATCGCGGAAGCAAGAATCGGGAGATCGGACAGGTCACGAATCGAGGGGTATTCGGAAGCGACGATCACAGTGGGCACATCCGCGACTTCGAAGGGCATGATTCGAAGGAGTCCTTCGAGTGCAGGAGCTCGGTGAGCGAATCTCGTTTCGAACAGAGTCCGGAGTTCCTCCAGGGTGGCCCTGCTGAGGACGAGTCGATGGAATCGGGTGATATGATCGAGCAGCCATACGAAACGATTGTCGGCGGAAAGCACCGCCGAAACCAGGACGTTGGTGTCAACCATCACTTTCATCGCGCTTCTTCCAAAGCTCCTTCCTGATTTCCCGGATTTCCCGGATGATGGCATCCTCGCTGGAGAGACCAGCCTTTTCGGCCTCGCCCTCCATATCCTTCCGGAGTTCAAGAAGCGCAACGGCCGTGGACTTCAGCAGGATGATCCGACCCTGGTCCTCCAGAAACACGACCTTATCCCCCTTCTCGAGTCCGAGTTTCCGGCGGATGGCGATCGGCAGGGTGATCTGTCCCTTCGATGTGATTCGGGCGAGTTCCACAGGATCCTCCTCCTTTCGGTGTGTAGGGTATTCCTTGTATTCCTTACTTGATGATACAAGAAAACCAAGCCGACATCAATACCGGCCAAAAGGCCTCCTCGGGGTGGGTTTTCCGCGGATGATCTGGCGGATGCGTTCTACAGAACTTTCCGGACGGCGTCGGCTACGGACCGGGCGCAAGCCCTCCGTCCCTTCTCGGACAGGTGGAGGTGGTCCTCGGCGAAGAAGTCCCCGCGCGGGTCGCGAAGAACCGCGTTGAGGTCGTGGATGGGGATGCCGTTCCGGTTCATGAGTCCCGCGGCGGCCGCGTTGTAACGGTCGACGGTGGCGTTGTCCAGGAAGGCGAAGCGGTCGTCGACCGGAGTCGTCGAGGCCCAGACGATGCTGGAGCAGACCTTGCGCATCTCGACCAGCGTGCGGGCCAGGTCGCGGACATAGTCCTCGAGGGTCGTGAACACGCCGATCTCCGCGTTCTGCGTATAGGCGTCCCAGATCCCGTTGTTCCAGTGGATCGCGTCGGGTGTGCCGAGTTCGTCGAACCACGCCTTGATATACCAGGTCGTGTACTTCGCGAACTTGCAGTTGTCCTCGGGACCGACGACGACCGCGACGTCCTTCAGGAGTTCTTCGACGTGGGGCTGGTAGCTCTGGCGGATGGAGTCGCCGATGAGCAGGACCTTCTTCATGGGGGTGCCTCCGTTCGTGCGCGGCTCGTGCGCGCGCCGTCCGTTCCAAGATAGTTCCGTGCCGAGCGGCCTGTCAAGGGCTCTTCGACGCCCTCTGCCTGCTCGTCGAAGTCTCCCCGGCCTCGGCCTTCCGGCGGAACTTCAACGGCGTGTCGCCGGTCTCGGCGCGGAACGCCCGGATGAAGTGGCTCGTGTTGCCGAAGCCGGAGGCGGTGCAGACCTCGGAGACCGGAGCGCACCCGAGCGCCAGGAGCTCCCTGGCGTGGGCGATCCGCTGGAGCGCGACGTACCGCATGACGGAATAGCCCGTCAGGCGCTTGAACTGGTGCGACAGGTGGTCCGGACTGCAGAAGGCCCCGGCGGCGATGGAGGCGAGGTCGAGCCCGGCTTCCGCGAAGCGCGCTTCGATCAGCGACTGCGCGTCGGCGACCTTCAGGGATCCGCGCTGCTCGGACCGGACGGGGAACAGTTCCGGCCGGCGGCGGTATAGTTCGACGGTGAAAAGCCGCATCAGCGCGGCCTCGGCGTTGTGCTGGAACGGCGCCGTGCAGAGCGTCTCCCCGTGGAGTCGGACCAGCCATGCGCGGACCGCTTCGAAATCCTCGCCTTCGAGGTGGACGTGGTGGCAATACCCGGGGGGGCGGCTGCGGAAGAGCGAAGCCAGCGCCGGGTCCTTCACCGCCGCCTGGAAGAAGACGGGATCCACCAGAAGGAATCGACGGACGTACGGCTGAGCGACGATGCGGACCTCATGGCGCTCCAGACGGCTGACGACGACCAGGGATCCGGCGGAAACCGCATATTTCCGGCCTTCGATCCGATAGTCCGCCGCCCCATTCTCGATCAGGAGGATCTCGTGGCGGCTGTGGAAGTGCCTCCGCAGGCGGGAAACGCCGTCCGCGCCGACGAATGCCGACTCGATGGCGACGGGCTCCGTTATGGAACGAGCCGGTTCCGGTCCTGTCCACTTGCGTTCCGCCATGCCGCGCACCTCCTTTGTCCAATACACGGTACGACAGTCCATGCACATTTTCAAGCGTTCCGGGCGGACAACGGCCCTGAGGGACGGTGTATTCTGGAAGCAGAGGGGACGCTTCAGTCCCCCACCGTTCCAACGGGGAGGTATCCGCCATGGCATTCCTCTATCGAACGCCCGACGACCTTTTCCGTGAAGCCGAAGCCCTCGGCGTCTCCCTCCCCTGGTCCGACGACCTCTCCGTCCTCGCCTCTCCCCTTCCGATCGCAGGTTCCGGACTCGTCGTCCCCAACCGGCTCGCGGTCCATCCCATGGAGGGCAACGACGGCACCGCGGACGGCGCCCCCGCGGAAGGCACGTTCCGCCGTTACGAGCGATTCGCCGCAGGCGGGGCCGGGCTCCTCTGGTTCGAGGCCGTCG
>CAXNDY010000032.1:0-8307 GCA_964201095.1 Saccharofermentanales bacterium | reverse complement strand
GGCAAGGCCATCCCCAAGACCGTCGATGAGCTCTACGAGGCCCTCAAGGCCATCAAGGCCGTGAATCCGAACGCCACCCTCCCGAACCGATGGGGCCTGATCAACGCGCTCGAGGGCTTCAACCTCGCCTTCCGCACCCGCTTCGACGTCTGGAAGGACCCGGACGCCGGAGGACAGGTCGTGTACGGCGCCGCGACCGACAAGTTCCGCGACCTCCTGAAGTACATGTACAAGCTCTACGATGAGGGGCTGCTATCGAAGGAATTCGTCACCATGACCTCCGAGCAGCGCATGGCCGAGTTCTCGAAGGGCAACGTGTACGCCAACTTCCAGTTCCCCGGATACGAGAAGAACCTGAACAGCCTGCAGAAGGCCGCCGGGGTCGTCGGCGACTGGCAGATCCACGACGCGAACCTCGTGCTCACCGCCTACCCGGACAAGGCACCCATGCAGCAGCGCTGGGGCGCCTTCTATACGTTCGGCAACGCGCTGACCGACAAGCTGACCGGCGACCGGCTCGATCGCACGCTGGAGTATCTCGACTGGTCCTGCTCGAACGAAGGCCAGCTCTTCCACGAGTTCGGCATCGAGGGGACGACCTATGAACTGAAGGACGGCGTCCCGACGTTCATGGGCATCTACACCGACGCGGAGGGGACCTCGGCGGCGTCCTACTTCGGCAAGGTGCAGGACTACGGTCCCTTCGGCTACTTCATCATCCAGAACGACGCGCACGCGGACGCCGCATACCCGGATGCGAAGGCGGTCAACATCGCTCTGAAGGACGTCGAGTACATGGACTACGGCACGATCCCCTACCGGTTCACGCCGGAAGAGGAGACCCGCCAGGCCGAGCTCGGCGCCATCCTCAACCCGATCCGCGACGAGTGGATCCAGAACTTCGTCATGGGCGTCAAGAACCCGAATACCGAAGCCGACTGGCAGGAGTTCCTCACCAAGATGAAGGATTCCGGGCTGGACGAATACATGACGATTCTCCGCGACGCGAACGCGCGCCTCGACTGACACGGACCATCCGGGCGGCCACCCGCCTCTTCTCGGGTGGGTGGCCGAACCGGTGGGAACCACCAAAGGAAAGGGAGCCTCTCCATGGCGCATCGCCCATACACCTGGCTCTATCTGACCGGATTCACCGAAGATGCGGGCGAACACCCCTTCCTCAAGGAAGCGCACGGTCGAGCCGCGCTCTATGGAGGCGCTCCCGCGATCCTCCCCGAGGAGGGGGTCGTCTGCGGCAACCTGGACCTCGTCCTGATGAACGAGATCGCGACCAACCGGATCAGCCGCCATTTCCTGAACCGCGAGCCCCTGGAGGGGCTTCTCGCCTCTCCGGACTACTCCGATGCGGAGAAGGAGGACGTGAAGCGCCGGGTGGAGGTGTTCGCGCCCTACGTCCTGTCCAACCGGGCCGACGCCGCATACTCCGAGGAGGAGACCCTGGCCTGGGAGTCGCTGCTCGCGACGAGCAACCACTACAACGGACACCAGGTGCTGGACTACGACCGGCTCCTTCGCGAGGGCGTCGCCGGCACGCTCCGCCGCATCCGGGGCGCACTCGACCGGGCGACGGATCCGGAGTCCATCGTCTTCCTCGAGGCCATGCGGATCTCCTGGGAGGGCGTTTCGCTCTACATCCGCCGGCACGCGGACGAGGCCCGGCGCCGGCTGGACGAGCCGGGGCTCTCCGCCTCCGAGCGCGAGCGCCTGGAGCGCATCGAGAAGGTCCAGAGAGCCATCTCCGGCGAGGCGCCGACGGACTTCGAGCAGGGCGTCGGCCTGCTGTACCACTTCGTCGGGTTCGCGGACTACGACTCCATCGGCCGGTTCGACCAGTACCTGTGGGACCTCTACGACCGGAGCCGCCGCGCGGGAATGACCGTCGGCGAGGCGAAGGAACTCCTGCAGCAGATGTGGCGGAGGATGGACCGGAACGGGGCCATCCTCAACATGACCCTCGGCGGCCGAGACGCGAAGGGGGTGCGGAAGGTCAACGAGCTGACGCGGCTCGTCCTCGAGGTCACCCGCGAGATGGGGATGAAGGGTCCGAATCTCTGCCTTCGGGTCGATGCCTGGATGCCGGAGGACCTCTGGGAGGAGGTCCATCTCAGCCTGTCCGCCGGCCAGGCGCTGCCGGCTCTCTACAACGAGGACATGATCGTCGCCATGCTGCTGCGGGAGGGGATCCGCGAGGAGGACGCCTGGGACTTCTGCCTCGCCGGGTGCAGCCAGGTCGTCGTACCCGGACGTTCCAGCTTCGCCTGCGACATCGGATGCTACAGCCCGTTGAAATGCCTGGAGCTCGCCCTGCACGAGGGGTTCGACCGGATGATCGGAAAACGGGTCGGGCCCTCCACGCCGCCCGTCTCTACCATGAAGACCTTCGAGGACCTGATGGAGGCCTACCGGGCGCAGACCGACCACGCCATCCGCGTCGGCGTCGGCGTCAACGACAAGGACCATTCGCTGCGGCCCGACTTCGCCAGCTGCATCCGCTCCGCCCTCACGGACGACTGCATCGAGAGGGGACGGAGCCTCTTCCAGGGGGGCGCCCGCTACTACGCCGTCCAGAACGAGGTGGTCGGGCTGACCAACACCGCCAATGCCCTCGAGGCCATCCGCCAGGTCGTCTTCGAGGAGCGGCGCATCGGGCTGGATCGCCTCGTCGGCGTCCTGGATGCCGATTTCGAGGGGGAGGAGGCCCTGCGGCAGTACCTGGTGCACAAGGCGCCGAAGTTCGGCAACGGCCTCTCGTCCGTCGACCGACTCCGCGGGGAGATCGCCCGGGAATTCTTCACGAAGCTGGCCTCGCACCCCGGACCGCTGGGCGGACGCCATTGGCCGGGCGAGGTCATCTTCCACTACAACGTCCAGTACGGCCGGACGCTGCTCGCCTCGGCGGATGGACGAAAGTCCGGGACCCCCCTGGCGGATTCCTCCGGTCCGAGCCAGGGAACCGATGCCGAGGGTGTGACCGGAATCCTGCAGTCGCTGCGGTCCATCGAGTACTGCGGCACCTCCTACCCCAACACCTGCAGCTGCCTGAACCTCAAGTTCGACCGGAGGATGTGGCGGACCTCGCGCGACCGCATGGTCGCCATGCTGAAGACGTTCATGGCGACGGTCATGCAGGTGCAGATCAACGTCGTGAGCGCCCGCGACCTCCAGGAGGCCCTGATCCACCCCGAGGCCTACCGCTCCCTCGTCGTCCGCGTCGGAGGATACAGCGCGTACTTCACGAGCCTGGACCCGGCCATCCAGCGCGATGTCCTGGCCCGGACCACCCAGGAAGGCGATTGAGCGCATGAAGGCTTCGGAGCCGCAGTCACGGGCGATCTCCCTTTGGGAGATGCCGCCGGGGGACCGCGCGTCGTTGCTGGCGCAGGGTGTTCCGGTCGGGCGCGGCAGGCTCCTTCCGGACGGCCGGCTCCGGCTCCATGCCGCAGGCGGATCCGAAGACGTCCCGATGCATTGGGAGCCGCGCGCCTCCTGGCCGGACGGGAGCGTCCGCTGGATCTTCCTGCACGCCGACCTGCCCCGGACGGGAAAATACGCGCTCTTCGCGGACCCCGCCGGCATTCCGGCCGGGCTGTCCGATGCGGGCGGCTTCGCAACCGTCCGCGCGCATGCCGGAGGATTCGAGGCGCTCTGGAACGGTGAGGTCCTCGTCCGGTGCACGGAGGAGATTCCGTCCGCCGCTGGAGAAGGACCGGGAGCCGGCTCCGGGGATGGACAGCCGGACTTCGAGGTCGTCAGGCTGGAGGGTAGCCCGCTCTCCGGACTCTACCGGGTCCGGGGCCCCCTCCGCGGGGGATTCCGGAGCGGATTCACGGTCCGGACCGACTCCGCGCGGCGCGCCCTCGAGGTCGTATGGCGGATCTCCCGCGAGACCGCGGAAGCCGGTTTCCTGAGCGGAAGGGTCCTCCGGTTCCAGGTCTCCGCTCTGGATCGCAGGTCGTGCGGACTCTCGGTCGTGGACGGCGCGCGCAGGGGTCCCTGCCGCCAGGTCGACACGGACGATGGATTCGAGGTACGTCTGTTCGAAGGCGCCGAGCCCTTCCCGGTCGCCGGCGGGACGTCCTTCCGCCAGCGCATGCGGCTGTGGACGGACCGGGACCTTCCGTCTTCCGAATGCCGGTTCCTTCCCGGCTGGCTGGCCGCGACGGAGGTGCTGGGGCCGGTCGGCCTCCTCCCCGCGGATTCCGCCGGCTCCGTCGCTCCGGGCGTCGTCGCGGGTGTCCGGGCCATGATGGAGCAGGCCTGGACGCTGGCGGAAAGCGCGGACCCGGCGTACGGGGGCGTCGAGAACTTCGGGGACTGGCCGCTTTCGACCGGCCAGTATTCAGCCGGGAAGCGGCGTGCCTACGCGGACAACGAATACGACATGCCGTTCACCTGCCTCCAGACCTTCGCGGCGACCGGCGAGGCGCGCTGGTTCACGCTCGCCCGGCGCTGCGCGGAACACATGGCGGATGTCGACGTGCGATGCACCGACGGGGTCATGCTCTATCACGGGTACGGCGACGAGGCCGAGGACCACCGGACGCGCCGGGTCCCGGATGGGGACATGGGACACGTCTGGAGCGATGGACTGTGGCTGGTCCACCTGTGGACCGGGGACCCCTTCCTCGCCGAAGCGGCGGAGAAGGTCACCCGCTGGGTCGTCGGACATTTCCAGAAGACCTCGCTCGCCGATGAATTCGCGATCTGCGAGCGCAACGTCGGCTGGCCGCTGCTCGTCGCCGCCGCAGCCCTCGAGAACGGCGGGCCGGCGGTCCGCGCGGTGGCGCGTCCCTTCGCGGAGTCGATCCTCCACTTTCTGGACGCATACACGAAGGACCCCGACGCCGCCTACGAGGACCCGGAGATGCCGGTCTGGTGGCGTTGCGCCCTGCACGACGGAAGCAAGCCCTTCATGATGGGCACGCTCTCCGAAGGACTCGAGCGGATGCACCGCCTGGACGGAGGGGATGTCCCGCTTCGGATCCTGGACCGTCTGGTCGATTTCATCGTCGAAAGGACGTTCGACCCGCTCCGTGTGGATTTCCAGTACGAGTTCAACGCCTTCGGCCCGGGACACCGGGAGATCCCGGCACAGCAGCTGATTCCGCTGTTCGTCCGCGGTCTCCTCTACAGCGCCGCGCACCGCGGGTCGGAAGCGCTCCTGTGGACCGCGGCGGCGGCCTTCCAGGCCTCGACCTGGTGCCTGTTCGACCCGGAGATCCGGGGCAAGGAGATCGCCCTGATGGGCCGGGGTGCGATTCCGTCGCTCGCCCTGCTCGAGGAGGCGCGGGCGCGGTCGCGCCGGACGCGTGCACGGTCGCACACGCCCTCGGGGGGAGATGCGGTGCCCCTTTTCGAGGCGACTTCGCCTACGGACGTCGAGATCGGCGGGAAGGGCTACCACACCGATGCCGCCTGGGTCGAAGCGATCTACCGGGCCGCCTCGGACGACGCTCCGTCCCACCTCAACCGGCAGGCCTTCTTCCACGCCTCGGACCGTCCCTTCGAACATTCGTCCCTCACGCTCCTGTGCTTCTACGACCGGATCCAGACGCGCTTCCACGATGCGGACGGCCGCCTTGCCGGAAGCCTGGACGCCTTCGTGCCGGTCTCCTTCTTCCAGCGTTCCTCGGGCGCCCATGTCCTGCGGGTCGACTACCGGGCCCCCGGAACGGCGGTCCTTTCCATCGACGGCAAGGTCGTGGACCGCACGGACCTGGACCGCCCCCTTTCGGGCGCGTTCCATCGCATCCGCGTCGGGAGCCGACCCGGCAATTGGAAGGTGGACGGGTCGGTGAAGGTCCGCGCCGGATTCGGACCGGCAATGGAACCGGCCAGGGAGCCGGAGAACGGGGACGCGCGATGACAGGAAACGCGAGCGGCAGGGAACGGGTACTGACGGTCCTTCGACACGGAATCCCCGACCGGGTACCCGTCTACGAGGTGCTGATCGACCCCCCGATGGTCGAAGCCATGATCGGCATCGCGGGCAGGAACACCGCGCAGCTCTCGCCCAGGGAACTGGTGGACCTGTATTGCCGCATCGGGCTCGACTGCGTCATCGCGAGCCTCAAGTTCTTCCGTCCGACCGCCTTCGTCGCCGGGGGACGGCCGGCGCTCGACACGATTCCGAAGCCGACCGCCGAGGAGCGCGACGCCTGGCTGGAGCGATGCGCCCGCGTCGTCGAGATCGCCCATCAGGAGGGACTCGCGGCGGCCGCATACAACCACGGCAGTTTCGACGTCGTGTACGAGAGCCTCGGCTTCGAGAACTTCATGCTGCTCGTGTACGATGAACCCGAGTACGTGGACGCCTACACCCAGCTTCTCTTCGACTACCACCTCGACAACACGAAGCGGGCGCTCCGGACCGGCATCGACTTCATGCTGATCGGAGACGACGTGGCGTACGGCTCGGGACTCTTCATCTCCCCGGATCTCTTCCTCCCCCTCTGGAAGGAGCGGGAACGCGAGATGGTCGCCTGCGTCAAGGCGGCGGGCCTGCCCTGCGAATTCCACACGGACGGGAGGCTGGAGGGGATCCTCCCGCACCTCATCGACATCGGGGTCGACCTCGTGAACCCGGTCGAACCCTACTGCAACAACATCGTGGACCTGAAAACCCGGTTCGGGGACCGCATCGCGCTGCGCGGCAACGTGGACGTCGGCGGAAACCTGACGAGCGGGACGCCGGAGGCGGTGCACGAGGAGACGAGGCTGCTGCTCGAGCGGATGAAGCCCGGCGGGAACTACGTCTGCTCCTCCAGCCACAGCATCACGAAATCGGTCCGGCCGGAGAACTACCTGGCTCTGGTCCGGGCCGTGAAGGAACACGGGGGATACGACCGATGATCCGCATCGTCTTCCTGGGCGCCAGCATCAACTGGGTCCCTCGGCTCCTGACCGACCTTCTGGTCGTCTTTCCCGAAGCGCTGGACGTCCGTTTCGTGGACATCGACCCCGTTCCCGCCGAGGACTGCCGGGTCTGGGGCGAAGAGGCCAACCGCGTCTTCGGACGCCGGGACCGATATGCAGGGACGCTGGACCGCCGCGCGGCGCTGCGTGGAGCGGACGCGGTGCTGATCACGCTGTCCACGGGCGGATTTGCCGCCATGGCCAACGACCTGGCCATCCCCGAGGTGGACGGGATCCTGTCCACGGTCGGCGACACGTGCGGCCCGGCGGGCTGGTCCCGGAGCCTCCGGAACATCCCCGTCTTCGAGGAGCTCGCGCGCGACTTCGACGAACTCTGCCCGAAGGCGATGATCGCCAACTACACCAATCCCATGGGCACCCTGACCGCGGTCCTTCAGCGCGGCTGCGGGAATCCGGTGGTCGGTCTGTGCCATGCGTACTTCGAGACGCGCGACGTCCTGCGCGACGTCCTCGGACTGACCGAGGCGCACCGCCCGCAGGTCGCCATCGCCGGCGTCAACCACTTCACATGGGTCACGGAGTTCACCGTGGACGGCAGGCCGGGCTACCCGATGCTCGAGGAGCGCCTGGGCGGCCGGTCCCTCGCCGCGCTGCTGCCGGAGGAGACCCGCGATGAGATGGGTTTCTCGTCCGGACACCGCCTCTGCGCGGAGCTCTTCGACCGTTTCCGCCGCATGCCGTATCCGGCCGACCGGCACACGCTGGAATTCGTGCCGTGGGGCGTCTCGGGCTTTCCCGAGATGCGCGACGTCCTGTACGAGGCCCGCCTGCCGTACGAGCTGCTCGTCCGCTACGGCGTGCGGCGGACCGCGATCTTCCACAGGGAGGAGTATAGAAGGATGTCCCGCGTCCACTTCGACGCCATCCGCGACCTGCCCGCGGGCACACCGCCGGAGCGCAGCCGGGAGACCGGCTCCGACATGGTGCGCGCCTATCTGATGGACCAGCCCCTCACCGACGCGGTCAACGCCCTGAATGTCGGACAGGTCGAGGACCTGCCCCGCGGAGCCTGCGTGGAGACGCTCGGAACGGTCGACGCGAAGGGCGTCCGCCCGCTCCCGACCACGCCGCTGCCCCCCGCGGTCGTGGAACTGGTCCACCCCCACGCGCTTTCGCAGCTCTGGCTGGTGGACGGGATGCTGGAACGTCGCCCCGAGGCCGCCCTGAACGCGCTGATGACCGACCCGCAGTGCCGCTCCCTCCCGCCGGACCAGGTCCTCGGACTCTACGACCGCCTGGTCGAAGCCAACCTGCCGTACGCGCCGATCGGTTTCCTGCAGCGGACGGGGGCCTCCCGGTGATCGCGGGCCCTCCGGAAACCGTGTCCGGAACGCCACCCACCGCGGTCTC
>CAXNDY010000031.1:0-8330 GCA_964201095.1 Saccharofermentanales bacterium | reverse complement strand
TGTAGAGGGACAGGTCGACGCTCGAGCGGACGTCGTCCAGCACCGCCGCGTAATGTCGCCTCTGCCGGTTGAAGAAGAGGCCATAGAGCGGGGCGATCCCGGAGAAGATCCGGTTGCTGCGGGAGCCGGTCATTCGTACCCTCCTTTGTGGCTCAATTCGTCTTCGCCGGCACCGATTCGACCACGCGGTCGCGGATCAGTACGAAGCTGAGCAGCAGCGTGATGACCAGGGCGATGCCGTAGAACAGATAGAGGCCGCCGAGGCTCGTCGCGGCGATGATTCTGCCGCCGATGGCGGTTCCGATGCCGCCACCCCCCATGAAGAAGAACGCGACGAGGGACATGGCGGAACCGCGCGACTTCTGGGCGAACCCGGTCGCCCGGGTCAGCAGGGTGGAGTGTGTGAGGATGAAACCCACTCCCAGCAGGGCGATTGCGACTACCAGCGGGACCAGCGAGACGCCGGCGAAGCGGATCAGCAGTTCGGCGATGGCGGCGGAGGCCAGTCCGATCGTCAGGACATTCCGCTCGCCGATCCTCGCGGCGACCTTGCCGCCGACTCTGCCGCCGATGACGGTCATGATGCCGAAGGCCGTCATGATCAGACCGATGGTGAGGTAGTTGAACCCATAGGTTCCGGAGATGTAGGCACCGACATAGGAGAAGCCGCCGATGATGAAGATGCCTTCCAGCAGCACCAGCAGGTAGGTGAAGAGGCTCTTCGACGTGCCGAGCAGCTTGCCGTAGGGGGCGAAGAACCGGCTGTCGGGGTGTTTTTCAGAGGGAAGCTTCCGGAAGTTCACGAGGAGCAGCACGGCCGGCACGACGGACAGGAACGCGTAGACCACGAAGACGCCGCGCCAGTCGAGCAGATAGGCGATGGTCCCGCCGATCGCCATGCTGAGGCCCTGACCTAGAAACGAGATGCCCATGAAGGTCCCGATGGCACCCTGTCTTTCCTGCATGGGGAACTCGTCGCCGATCATGGCGAGGGAGATGGGCATCACCGCGGCCGCGAAGACGCCGGTCAACGCGCGGAAAACGGCAAGTCCGGTGAGACTTTCGCCGAGCGCGCACAGCCCGGTGGCCACCGTGAAGGAGAGGACGGAGAAGAGGATGACCTGCTTCTTCCCGAAACGGTCGGCTAGGGGGCCGAACAGGAGCTGGAAGACGCCGAAGGGGACCATGTAGGCTGTGATCAGAAGCCCCGCGCGGGCTGCGTCGACATTCAGGTTCTGGGCAATCGCCGGGAGGATGGGGGATACCACCCAGTTGTCGGCCATGACGATGAATCCGGCCAGGCCAAGAAGGAGGACGAGTCTGTTCTTGTTCATTCTGCGTTCCTTTCGTTGTCGGTCACGATTCTGCGGCTTCCGCCTTGTCGCGGATGGATTGGATATCCTCTTTGGAGAGGACCTTGCCGGTGATCCAGGCGATAAGGGCTATCCCGATGAGGTCGACGGCGAAACGGGTCAGCATGAATTTCCATCCCATCGCGGAAGCCTCGAACATCAGCATGGGAATCTTCGTGGTCGACCAGGCTCCGATGAAGATCAACACATTGGAGAAGCGGCTGCCTTTCTTCAGAAGGACGACCGCGACGGGAAACGCCGCATAAAGTGGACCTGCCGCCGCGGAGCCCATGAGGAAGGCGAGGAGCACGCCCCGAAGACCCGAGCCTTCGCCCATCAGTCTGATCATGGTCTCCCGCTTGACCCATACGTCCAGAAGTCCGAGCAGGATGAACACCGGCGGGATGATCGACAGCATCTCGAGGGCATTGGCCCATGTCAGCGAAAGGGACTTGACGCCGATTTCGGGGAAGGCGAACAGGACGAACAGATTGACGACTGCAAGGAGCAGGAAGATGCGGTAGCGATTCAAGACCTTCAACCACTTCGCGTCCATCTTCATCCGAGCACCACTCCGATCACCAACGCGACGCCGAAGGAGAACACATAGGCCAGGAAGTTCCGCGTCAATGCGGCCTTCTTGCCGAAGGTCTTGATTTCGAGTGGGAGGGTGACGATACCGACCATCATGAGGGTGGAGATGAAGACGGCGATCTGCATGAAGCCGGCGCCGTTCTCGAGGAGCGCGGAGGCGAGCGGGAAGGCGATGAAGCCGGGAATCAGCGTGATGGAACCGATCAGGGAGGCCAGGAACATTCCGAACCAACCGGACTTGGCACCCAGCAACGACGAAATCGCTTCCGGACTCAGGACGGCAAGCATCAGGCCGATGAACACGAGAATCGCAAGGAACTGCGGCATGATGTTCTCGAAGGCCTTCCAGCCTTTCTTGAGCGCCATGAACGTCTTCTTCCGATCCTTCCAGAAGGAAAGGCCCAGCAGGATCACGGTCACGACATAAAGGACAAGGGTCGAGATGTCCATTCAACCTCCATTCTCTGCCCGACGTGCGTCAGGCGGCGGGTCGGTCGGGGCATGCCCGGTTGCGAAGAAGGAAGAAAGACACGACCATGAAGGCGGAGACGGTGACGAAGGCCGCCGTGAATCCGAGCTGGGCGATGAAGATACCGCCGAGGACCGGCAACAGGACGTCGAGGAGATTCATCGTGCCGCTGATGCCGATATAGGCGGTGCGGCGATTTTCGGGGGCTATGTCCAGCAGGAACGGCTCGAAACCCATGTTGCGACCGCTGGTGATGAAGCCGACCAGCAGGAAGACGAGGATGTACCAGGCGGCTCCCGCCGACTGGAGGAGGATGGCCAGGAGAGGAATCGCGGCACCGGTGAGGATGCAGACCCGAAGGACCCCCGTGGAGCCGAAACGCTTCGAGAGGAAGACCCAGAAGAAGTTGGATAGGAGGCTTCCGAGGATCTGGGCGAGGACGAAGGCGCCGAACCAAACCTGGGCGTCTGGGAAGGTTCGGGAGACGTAGAGCATGTAGAAGGGCAGGATCATGAGACTGAAACTGGTGATGTTCTCGACGAGGATGAAGTTGCGGAAGATCCGGTCCTTTTTGAGGATCTGCAGCGCGTCGCGGAACATGCCGACCTTCGGTCCAGTCGGGGCGGGTGCCGGATCCGAAGCGGGCTCCTTCAGCGACCAGAATCCGAAGGAGGCGACCATGAGCCCGAGGAAGCCGACGGCCATGAGAAGGGCGTAATCGAAAGGGTAGGGAAGGACGCCTGGTGCGAAGACCCTGGCGACGAGCAGCCCCCCGAGGAGTGCCGCGAGTCCGCCGACGAACTGGCGGGAGGCGTACATGCCGGGACGCTTGTCGGAAGGGAGCACCTTGCCGACGAGGTCGGCGTAGGCGATGCTGGCGAAGCCGCCGCTCAGAGCGAAGAGGAGGACCAGAGCGTAGAAGGCAACGAGCGTCAGCAAGGGTCGGCTGGCGGCGAAGAAGTAGGTGACGACCGCCATTCCGAGAAAGCTGACGGCCCGCAGGTAGATGCCGGCCAGGAGGAACTTCTTCTTGTGGGGGAAGCGCTCGAGGTAGCGGCTGAAGAAGAGGTTGAAGATGGAGGGGGCGCCGAGGAGGATGGAGTACATGACGCCGAAGGCTACAGGACTGGATGTCAGGCCTCCTATGAAATTCGGCAGCACGGTGTTGGGCTCGATCATGGCCATGGTGAGGGCCAGGAAGAAGCCGTGCCAGAGGAAGGGCTGGAGGACGCTACGGCGCATCGGATTTCGGCTTCTTCTCGAAGAAGGACAGGATGAAGGAGACGACGACGAAGCCCAGAGCGACATAAAGCAGGGGTCGGTTGGCGTCGAAGGGGCACGTGCCCGGCGGAAGGTCGCGGTAGAGCAGGTAGATGCGTACCAGCGCGTAGAGGGCGATCGACGCCCCGACGGCGAGAAAGGCGTTGCCTACATACCAGACGGCAGGACGTTTCTTCAAGGGGGGTCCCTCCTCGGAAAGGGTCGGCTTCGTCTACCATACTACTCTCACCGAAGACGACAGGGAACAAGGGGTACTGGTTTCGTGAAAGGACTCCCTGTGGCAGCCTTCAAGCGCCACGGGAGTCCTTTCGCATTCGAGTCGACGCCGAGCGTCAGGTGACTAGCGTCCCTTCATGGCTCCGGTCGGGTCGGCCTGAGGCGTGCAGCTCGGGTTCGGAGTGACGTTCTCGTTTTCACCGTTTCCGTTTTCGTTGCCGGCACCCGGTGTCGCAGCGGGGGTTCCTTGATTCTGGTTCTGGTTCTGGTCACCCGCTGGTGTACAGCTGGGGTTCGGGGTTCCCTGGTTCTGGTTTCCTGCGGGAGTCACGTCGGGGTTTCCGTTCTGGTTCCCCTGCCCGTCTCCAGTCACCGAAGGCTGGCCCGAAGGGGTCTTTTCGCCCTTCCAGGTATAGCCGGTCTGGTCCATCTCTCGGGTCTGCAGCAGGTTCTGGATCAGGTCTCCCAGGGGTGCGTTCTCGATGCCGGCCGCGTCGTAGTTCTGGTTCTGCATCTCCGACTGGGTCAGCAGCATCTGGCGGCCGACGGACAAGCCGTTCTGCTGCGCGACCGTCGCCACCGCCTTGTCGGCGGTATAGAGCGTGCGCACCTGGATGTTGGCCATGACGCCGGTTCCCGGATTCTCCTGCATCGTCTGGAGTTCCGTCTTCAACTGCAGTGCATCTTCGGGAAGGACGGCGGAGACGAGCATGGTCTCGACCCGATACTGGTTCGTCGCACGAAGGGCTTCCACCCAGCGCTCGACCGCAGTCTTCCAATAGAGCCCCTTGAGTTGTACGGTCGCGAGCACCTGCTCGGCGTCCTGGTTCATGGCCCGGACGGAGAGCACCTTCAGCTCCCGGTCGAGGGACAGTTCCAGGCTCGGGTTGATGTCGATGGACATCGTGGCGTAGACCGGCGTCGCGAGCAGCCCCTGCCCGAAGACGAGGCCGAATCCGACCAGGAAGACCAGCGCGGCCGTGATCAGGGCGGGGACCCAGCGCCGGGACAGGACGGATTTTCTGGACTGGTTCCGTTCGTTCTCCATGATGACTTCCTTTCCGACCGCATGTTGCGGCTGAACGCGCATCTTGACCAGTTCGCTGCCCGTCGTGAACACGTAGGACCACTTCCGGTCGATGCGAAGGACGACTCCCTTGCTCATTTCATTTCCTCCCTTTCGAAAAAGGCGATATAGGTATGGATCAACCGCAACTCGCTGCGCATCAGAAGGGCCAGCAGGACGATGCTGGCGCGGTTCCTCTCGACGGTCTTGAGAGGGATTCCGCAGCGTCGGGACAGCTCGGTGCCGGGGAGTCTGGATTCCTGCATCATGCGTCCATGCAGGAGTTCATCCTCCGAAAGGCACCTTGCGACCCGGATGCACGACAAGCGGCTGTCCAGATGTTTCGGGAACCGACCGGCCACTCCGGCGAGGTCCAGCCCGAAACGGCTGAGGTCGAGTTCCAATTGGAAAACGGCTTCCTTGTACTCCAGGTCATCCTGTACCCGGCCGCTTCCAGGATCGGCGAGGGTCTCCTCGAGAGCCAGCCCGTCTTCGGTGGGGCTTTCGGAAAGACTGACCGTGGTGGGGGTCCTCTGCCTGCGGCGACTCTCGTCCACCAGGCGGTTGCGGATCAGAAGGCGGGCATAGGCTTCGAAGGGGACGCCGCGGTCGGGGCGGAAGGAGTCGATGGCCTGGTCGAAGGCCTCCATGGCGATGGAGAATTCCTCCTCCTGGTCGACGAAGAACGACCGGGTGAAGCGACGGACTTCGCGGCGGATGAACGGAAGACCCTGCTCGAGGAAACGCTCTCGCATCTCGCCGTCTCCGGCCTGGATCGACGGAATCATGGAGGGTCCATCTGCCAGCCGGTGATCCATTTCCACTGCTTCCTCCCTTGTCCGTGAACTGAAGAATCCTCTTCACTTACACTATACGAAACCGCAGGGGGATTTCGGAGGGTGGGAGGTTCCGTCAGGTGATTGACATGGGTTCATGGAGTGGTACGATGCCATCATACAGGCATATGTTCATAACGAAAGGAGAAAGACATGGTTCGACCGAGAAAATGGCGACGCGTCTGCTGTCTGCCTGAAAGCACGAGCTTCGGCCCTCTCGATCCTCCGGGCAAGCCCGCATGCCCCATCACCATGTCCGTCGATGAATTCGAAACGATCCGACTCATCGATCTCGAAGGTCTCACCCAGGAGGAGTGTGCAGGACAGATGGGGATTGCGCGCACCACCATTCAACGGGCCTACAACGAAGCGAGACGGAAGCTGGCGGACTCCCTCGTGAATGGGAAGGCCCTGCACATCGAAGGCGGCGACTTCCAACTATGCAGCGAAGAGGAGCGACCTTGTGGACGGCGCGGATGCCACAGGGGACACGAAGGAAAGGGATGTGCGGATGGACAAGTCTGAATTCAAAGTGGAACCCCACGAACTGAGTCGGATCAAGCGGGTCGTAGGCGTCGTCAGCGGCAAGGGGGGTGTCGGGAAATCGATGGTCACCTCGCTGTTGGCCGTGCTGATGAGCCGGAAAGGCTATGAGACGGCGATCCTGGATGCGGACATCACGGGGCCCTCGATTCCGACGGCGTTCGGACTCAAGGGCAGGGCCGACGGGAACGAACTCGGGCTCCTCCCCATGAAGAGCACGAACGGCATCGGGGTCATGTCGTTGAACCTGCTCATCGACGAGGAGACGGACCCCGTGATCTGGCGCGGACCCATCATCGCCAACACCGTCAAGCAGTTCTGGTCCGAAGTGGTCTGGGGCGACGTCGACATCATGTTCCTCGACCTGCCGCCGGGAACGGGCGACGTTCCGCTGACGGTCTTCCAGTCCCTGCCCGTGGATGGGATCGTCATCGTGACCTCTCCGCAGGAACTGGTGTCCATGGTCGTCACCAAGGCGGCCAACATGGCGAAGAAGATGGACATCCCGATCCTTGCCCTCGTCGAGAACATGGGATATGTGGTCTGCCCGGACTGCGGCAAGCGGATCCACGTTTTCGGGGACACTCCCATCGAAGGGATCGCGGGACGGATCGGCGTGGACCTCACCGCCAGCCTGCCCATGGACCCCGCTCTTTCGGCTGCATGCGACGCGGGCAGGATCGAATTCTTCAAAGGGGACTGGCTCGACGGAATAGCGGATCGACTCGAGCTCATGCTGGAAGAAGAGGAAGGAAAATGAAGATCGCTGTCGCCTGCGACGCAGGAAAAGTCTCCGGTCACTTCGGTCATTGCGCCAGTTTCGAGATCTTCGAGACCGAAGGAGACCACGTGCTGGGCGTCGCTACGGTGCCCAACCCCGGACACCAGCCGGGATTCCTGCCGAACTTCCTGAACGACCGGGGCGTCGAGGCCATCATCGTCGGCGGCATGGGCGCCCATGCCATCTCGCTTTTCGAATCGAACGGGATCGAAGTACTTCTTGGGGCGGAAGGCCCCTGCGCGGAGGCGGTCGGCAGTTATCTCGCGGGGACGCTGGAGTCCCGCGGCTCTACCTGCCACGAGCACCAGCATCACGACGACTGTGGCGGTCATTGAGCACGGCGAGGACAGTTGAGACCATGAACCCATGACGTGTGCGGGTCTTCTTCTTCCCGTGGCCCTGAAGGACGGTCTTCCCGTTCTGATATCCGAAATCCCGGCGGAGGATATCGGGAAGAACTGCGGATGCGTCTGCCCGAATTGCGGCGGGCCTCTCATCGCGAAGGCAGGTCCTTTCCGCCAGCATCATTTCGCCCATGTCAACGTGGATTGCTCCTACCATTCCAGAGACGCGACGCGGATCGGGTTGATCCACATCGCCGAGTCGATCCTCCGCCAGGAAATGAAACTGCGGCTCCCCGGCTACTCGGTCTCCGACGACAGGGTGGAATCCTTCCGCGACGACCCGGAGATCTACTTCGAGCTGATCCACAGGTTCCAGGCTTCGCGCCCGGAAATGGCAACCTTCGACGAGGTGCGACTCGAAAGGGAATCCACGGACATGGATCCGATTCTGGTCGTCGAGACCGCATCCGGCCGGATCGCGGTGGATATCGTCATCAATCGTCGCATCTGCTGCAGGCTTCCTGACCTTCCCGCGAACGAGAGATGGGCCATGGTCGAAATCGACCTGGGTAGGGCGGGGTATTCCGACCGGATGGATCGGAACCGTCTGAGAACGCTCCTCATCCACGATACCCGGTACAAGCGGTGGCTTCATCATCCTCGACATGATACGGCGTTGTGCGAACTCATTCAGGCGAACGACAGTCTCGTTCAGGAAGTGATGGGTCGGCGCAAGGCGCCATAGGGACTTCGCGGTACCGGGTACGTTCCCTTGTGGTACCGGGTACGTTTTCCGCAGTGACGACTTGACGACCCGCGTGGGTTGGCGTACATTTGAATAAACCGAC
>CAXNDY010000030.1:0-8351 GCA_964201095.1 Saccharofermentanales bacterium | reverse complement strand
CGCCTCCTTCGGCGACCTCTACCGCAACCCCACCGTCGCCCGCCTCGCCGAAGCCATGGCCCGCAAGCAGACCAAAGGCGACCACGACCAGCTCCTCCTCAAGCTCGCCGGCACCGAAACCTGCAGCGGCCCCGACCGCACCCACCTGATCTGCTTCCCCTACGGCGGCGGCAACGCCGGCGTCTACAAGGACCTCGCAGACGCCGTCGCGCGACGGTCGCCCACGACCTGCGTCTATGCCGTCGACCTCCCCGGACGCCTCGCTGCGGACCCGCCCGCCGCCGGCAACGAAACCATCGCCGCCCGGCTCGCCGACGAGATCCGCGCCTTCGTCACCGGCGAGGTCGTCGTCTACGGCCACTGCGTCGGCAACGCCCTCGCCCTCGAGACCGTCCGCTGCCTCCGGCACCTCGGCGTCCCCGTCCGCGCCTTCTTCGCCGGCGCCATTCTTCCGCCCGCCGACCCCCGCCGCATCCGCCGCGGGCACGACCCCTGGCGTCTCGTCCCCGACTCCGGCATCCTCGCCGTGCTCGGCCATCTCGGTCTGCCCACCTGCGACCTCGGCCGCGAGCCCATGAAGGCCCTCCTCCACACCTTCCGCCTCGACGTCCGCGCCTACTACCGCTTCTTCCGCGAGCGCGGCGACGTCGCCAAGCGCCTCGACGTCCCCATCCGCTCCGTCTTCGGCGGCGCCGACCCCTTCACCTACGGTCACCGCACCCGCCACCGTCGATGGTCGCGCTATGCCGAGACCTTCTCTCCCATCGTCCTCGAAGGAGCCTCCCACTACTTCATGAAGACCCACTCCGAGGAACTCGCAGGCATCCTCGTAGGCTCCCCGGCGAGCGCCTTCCCCCGCACCGTCGAGCCCCGCTCCGCCCGGAAGGAGGTCCTGAGATGACCGCCCTCACCAATGCCGGATTCCTTCTCAGTCTGGTCGTGCTCCTGATCTTGGTCCTGATCTTCGTCCTCGTGCAGCGCATGAAGGACAAGGCCCAGGTCCACACCGCCTTCCTAACCTTGATCTCCGCCCTCTTCGTCTGGGCCCTCGGGTCCGCCATCCTGCAGTACGCCTACCTCAACGGGCTGCCCACCTGGCGCTGGGCCGTCGGCTTCGCCTACGTCGGCCTGATTCTCACCCCCGTTGCCATCCTCTATCTCGGCGTCGTCTTCGCCCAGACGCGGGTCAAACTGAACTGGGGCCACGCCTTGATCCTCATCGTCCCGCTGATTTCCATCTTCATGGCCTTCGTCAACCCGAACCAACTCTTCTACGTGGAGATGGACTACGCCACCCTCACCCAGAGCTCCTCCCTCGGCCCCTATTTCCTCTTCCACACCGTCTACTCCTACCTCTGCATCCTCGGCGGCATGGGCTTCCTCGTCGTCTTCTCTATCAAGAACGCGGGCTTCTTCTCCCGCCAGAGCTTCCTGATCCTCGCCGGCATCGTCGTCTCCTTCGGCTACAACATCCTCGTCACCGTCCAGGCCTTCCCCGGCGTCCTTTTCCACACCAACGTGGTCGCGTTCTTCGTCTCGGTGCTCCTCTTCTACTTCGCCATATTGCGGTTCGACTTCCTCAGCGTGGTTCCCATCGCGCTCCAGCGCGTCGTCGACCATATCTCCGACAGCTTTCTCGTCCTGGACAAGGTCGGCAGGGTCATCGACTACAACGCCACCTTCACCCATACCTTCGGCGGCATCTGCCGGATCCGCCGCAAGGAGACCCTCGAGGAGCTCGTCGCCAGCGGTCGATGCGTCGATGAATTCGGTTCACTCCTCATGGAGATCCACGGCGCCGTGATCCGCCGCGAAGCCGCGCGCTTCGAGCGCAGCGTGGTCGTCGACGGAGCCCCCCGCTACTTCACCGTCGAAGTCTCGACCCTTACCACCACCGGCGACGTGCACCTCTCCACCGTCGTTCTCCTGAAGGATGTCACGGACCTGAAGAACGCCATGGACGAGCTCGCCCGCAACAGCGAGGCGCTCATGGAGAAGGAGCGGCTGGCCTCCCTCGGGCAGCTGATCGGCGGCATCGCCCATAACCTCAGGACCCCCATCATGTCCATCTCCGGCGCCGCTGAAGGCCTCAAGGACCTCGTCGCGGAGTACGAGCAGTCCGTGGGCGACCCCAGCGTCACGCCCGAGGACCACCGTGAGATCGCCAAGGAGATGCGGAGCTGGATCGGCAAGATCACGCCGCACACCGCCTATATGTCCGAGATCATCTCGACGGTCAAGGAACAGATGAGCATCGAGTCCATCTCCCCTCTGTCGACCTTCACGCTCGACGAACTCCTCAAGCGCGTCGACCTGCTCATGAAGCACGAGCTCAAGCAATTCCACTGCGAACTCGTCGTCGACCTCCACACCGCTCCCGACACCTGCATCCGCGGCGACGTCAGCAGCCTCGTGCAGGTCTTCGACAACCTGATCCTCAACGCCATCCACGCCTATGAAGGCCGACGTGGCCGGATCGAGCTGTCCGTCCGCGAGGACGCCCGCAACCTGCTCTTCGAGATCGTCGACCACGGCAAGGGCATCCCCGTCGCCGTCCAGGACAAGCTCTTCAAGGAGATGGTCACCACCAAGGGCAAGGGCGGAACCGGCCTCGGGCTCTTCATCTCCGCCTCCACCATCAAGGTCCGCTACGACGGTCGCATCTGGTTCGAATCCGAGCCCGGCACCGGCACCACGTTCCACATCTCCATCCCCTGCATCCGTAATGCAAATGACATCGCAACGACCCCGATCAAGTAGTGGAATCGATTGCGCATCCGGAGTAAGATAATCGGTATTCCAGCCTTCGTTTCCCATTCTGGCCGAACATCCGTAGGGGGGTAAGGCATGAGAAGGAGACTCCAGAGAGAAGCGTCGGACTACCGCATCATCGTGGTAGACGATGAAATAGGCATCATCGAGTCGCTGTCCGTCGTCCTCGGACGCAGCGGATACGACCTCGCCAGCGAAACCGACCCGGTCCGCGCCGTCGAGCGCATCCGCGAGGAGCACTTCGACCTGCTCGTCCTCGATTTCCTCATGAGCCCCCTCCACGGGGACGAGGTCGTCGCACGCATCCGTGAATTCGACAAGGAGATCTACATCCTCCTCCTGACCGGCTACCGCGACCTCGCGCCGCCCCTCGAGACCATCCGCGCCCTCGACATCCAGGGCTACTGCGAGAAGAGCGACAAGTTCGACCAGCTCGTCCTGCTCGTCGAGTCCGGCATCAAGAGCATCCAGCTGCTCCGCACCATCAAGAAATTCCAGGATGGCCTGAACCGCATCCTGCAGGCCGTCCCCAAGATCTACCAGCTCCAGCCCCTCGGCGGCATCCTCGAGGAGATCCTCACCGAGCTCATGCCCCTCGTCGACAGCGAAAGCGCGTTCATCCTCGTCGACGACCCCACCGGCGAAAGCGAATCCCAGAAGGGCATCTTCCGGGGCATCGGCCGCTACCACGCCGAGATCGAGGAGTTCGTCGACATGCTCGGCCCCGCGCTCATGGAGCACATCGGCACGGCCCGCATGAGCCGCTCGGTCCTCCACACCGAGGAGGGCATCGTCCTCCCCCTCACCAACGAACTCATGCAGCCCATCGGCGTCATCTTCGTCGAAAGCGTCGAGGCCTCCACCCTCGCCCTGGAACAGGGGATCCGCCTCCTCGAGATCTACGCCAGCCAGGCCGCTTCGTCCCTGTCCAACGCCTTCCTCCACTCCCTCGTCAACACCAAGAACGAGGAGCTCAACCGCACCTACGACCAGCTCAAGGTCCGCTACATGGACACGATCGAGGCCCTCCGCCTCGCCGTCGACGCGAAGGACATCTACACCCGCGGCCACTCCGACCGCGTCGCCTATTTCGCCCTGCGCGTCGGCAGGCGCCTCGGTCTCTCCGACGCCGACCTCGAGCTGCTGCGCATCAGCGGCATCTTCCATGACGTCGGCAAGATCGGCACCGCCGACGACATCCTCTCCAAGACCGAGCGCCTCAACACCGACGAATACGCCGAGATCAAGAAGCACCCCCTGAAGGGTGCCCAGATCCTGTCCGCCATCTCCATGTTCAAGTCCGTCGTCCCCATCGTCCAGTCCCACCACGAGCGGATCGATGGCAAGGGCTATCCCTTCGGACTGGCCGGCGACCGCATCCCCCTGCTCTCGCGCATCATCGCCGTCGTCGACGCCTTCGACGCCATGACCTCCGACCGCAAGTACCGTTCCCGCTTCGAACTCTCCCGCGCCCGCGCCCAGCTCGTCGAGGGCCGCGGCGCCCAGTTCGACATCGACGCCGTCGACGCCTTCCTGGGCGAACTCGAGAGCTACGACGAGATGCTGGTCGAACTCGCCGCCCGCAACATCGGAACGGACAGCGACCTGGACCTGGAGCTTGAGCCCCACGAGGTGTGACCCATGACTCCCTTCTTCCGATAAGGAGGCGAAGTGACCTGTCCATATCCGATCCGCTTGCGTTTTTTCGGGTAAGGGGCTATCGTCGACGCCATGGGCGTAGGAGTTTCCACATGAAATCCGTTGGTTCCGGCGCTATCCTCTCCCCTGAAGACCGGCAAGCGAGCACCTTGAAGCGCGCGCTGCTGATCTCCTTGTTCGCCTATGTCGTCGTCTTCGTCGTCGGGTTCTTCAAAGCGGACCCGACCATGGTCCTTCCAGCCGGAATCAGTCTCCTCGTGCTCCTTCTTCCCTTTTTCCTCATCCGCCGCAACCACTTCGAACCCGCCGGCATCCTCCTCGGCCTCACCTTGCTCGCCAACCTCACCGTGCTCGCCACGTTCGGCAACGGCATCCACGACGTCGCCATCATGGCTTTCCCCGCCATCATCATCTTCTCCAGCCTCGTCCTCGCACGCCGGATCTTCGTGTACAGCGTCCTCGCCACCCTGCTGGCTCTCGCCTGGCTGGTCTTCGGCGAAGCCTTCGGGTTCTTCACCCCGCGCACACCCGCTGTCGCGGATGCAGCCGACTTCGTCCTCGTCGCCATGACCCTCCTGTGCAACGCCGCCGCCGTCTTCGTCCTCTCCAGCAACATCCGCTCCAGCCTCGACCGCGCGAACCGCGAGATCGATCAGCGCAGGCTCGTCGAGGAGCAGCTCCGCTATCACAGCCTCTTCGACCTCATGACCGGCATCTACAACCGCAACTACTTCGAGCAGGAACTCGCCCGCCTCGAGATCAGCCGCATGTACCCGGTCAGCGTCGTCGTCGCCGACCTCGACGGCTTGAAGAACGTCAACGACTCCAGCGGCCACAAGGCCGGCGACGAGATCCTCAAGGAAGCCGCGACCCTTCTCCACTCCGTATTCCGCGCCGAGGACGTCCTCTCCCGCGTCGGTGGCGATGAATTCGCAGCTCTCCTCCCCAGAACGGATGCCACAACCGCCGAAAGCATCGTCGACCGCATCCGCAACAGCATGGAGGAGTACCACCTCACCCACCCCGGCACCCCCATCCGGCTTTCGCTCGGGACCGCCACCGCGGAGTCGAGCGACCTGCTTGCCGCGTTCACGCTCGCCGACCGGCGCATGTACGAGGACAAGGCGGCCAGGCGGGGGGTTACATGATCGAATACCTCATCCGCTTCCAGCTCAACGTCTTCGCGATCCTTCTGCTGGGTGTCCTGTTCGCCATCATCAAGCTGAGGCGCGACATCTACCGATTCTCTGCGCTCCTGCTCGACGCCATCATCGGTCTCACCGTTCTGGCGCTGATCGCCGAACCGCTCTCCTTCATCTTCGACGGGTCGCTCACTCCCTTCGGCATCGCCATGAACTACGTCTCCAACTACGCGCTCGTCCTCGTCGCGCCGGTGCTGATCGGGATGTGGGCGAGCTATATCGACTACAAGATCTTCGGCGACCGCCGCCGATTGGCCCGGCGCATCTTCTACCAGCAGGGAAGCCTCTTCATGCTCGTCTTATGTCTCGTGAACCTGTTCACGCCCTTCCTGTTCTCCATCAATGCAGACCATACCTACCATGCCGGTCCGTACCAGTGGTTCGGTTACCTCGTCGTCTACAGCTACTATCTCTTCATCATCATCACCGCGATCCTCAACCGGAAGCGCATCCGGAACTCGACGCTCTACGGCATCATCGCCTTCTTCATCCTGCCCATCTTCGGCTCGATGCTGCAGATGTTCGACTCCAACCTGTTCTTCGCATGGACGATGCTCGCCATGACGATCGTCGTCGTCTACATCTTCCTGGAGACCACGACCGGGATCCGCGATTTCCTGACCAAGCTGTATTCCCGTCGAACGCTGGAGAACCACATCAGCAACCTGTTGGAGTCGAGCCTCCCCTTCGGTGTCGTGATGATCGACCTCGACTCCTTCAAACGCGTCAACGACGTGTACGGGCATCGGATCGGAGATCAGGTGCTGATCCGCTTCGCCGACCTCCTGCTCGCGACCTTCAAGCATGAGAAGATGGTGGCCCGTCTCGGCGGAGACGAATTCGTCCTCGTCTTCAACAGATCGCACGAAGACACCGATGCTTCCGTCGTGAAGCGCATCACCGAATTGAAGCGACGCGTCGCCGACGACCCCGTCTTCCAGCAGTACGAGATGCCCGGCTTCTCCTGGGGTCTTGCCCGCAGCGCCGAAGGCGAGACCATCGACCAGCTGCTCGCCGCGGCCGACCGTGAGATGTACCTCGACAAGCAGGCCTGGTCGCCACCGGGATAGTGGAAATCGACTCTACTCCGCCTCGATGCGCGACGGCTTCGGGTTCGCCCGCAGCACCCGCACGAAGCCGGCCGCGTCGCTCACGCTTTCCGGTAGTACCACGCCGCCCCGCCCTAGACCTTGACGGTGGTGGAAGTCCGACCCCGAAAGCTCCGGCAGGCCGTTGCGCTGCGCAAAGGCAAGCGCCTGGCCGTTCTCCCTCGCCCTATTGCTTCCGTTGTACACCTCGACGGCGTCGATCAGCAGCGGGTCCGCCGGCGTGCAGCCGTCGCGGAACGGGTGCGCATGCGAGATGTAGGCCCCCAGCGGCGCGACCAGCTCCCGGAACCGTCGCAGTCCCAGCTTGTGGAGTTCGGGGTAGTGGTACAGGTACTCCGGATCGAGCCCGTAGACCAGGAAATCCGCATAGAACGGCTCGTCGAACGTGATCTCCATCCCGGGCAGCACGACCAGTCCGAGCTTCTCGCCTTCCTCGCGCGCGGCGTGATAGCCCGACAGATACCGGTCCATGATCCGTGACCAGGTCTTCAGGCCGTACGCATCGAAGCTCCAGGAATTGTAGTGGTCGGTGATCACGATCGCATCGTATCCGATCGTCTTGTAGAGGTTCACGACGGTCCGGGCCGGCACCTGCGCGCAGGCGCTGACCTCCGCCGTGTGGACGTGGGTGTCGATGCGGAACGCGACGGGAGCGTCGGATCCGTGCGAAGACGTGGGCAATGGCATGGGAGGACTCCTTCCTTTGGAGAGACGGCTCGCGTTTCTCCATATGGATAGTATAACCGCCAACGCAATGCAACTGGAATCGGCCTATGTTTCATTAGAGTGTCGTTTTTTGTGACACTCATGTGCCGGATTCCGCTGAGTTGAACCCATCAGGATCAGAGTTCCAGGCTGTCCTCGTTCAATAGGAAGTCCTTGATTCCATACAGTGGACGTTCCTCCTGTACCCGCTTCTCATCCGTCGCCAGTGCGAAGTCTGACTTTCAGTTCGTTGAAAATGATATTCTCCATGATATGGTTCTCTTCCTGTTGACGGAACCCCAGTCTGGCGTTGCGAAGACCGACATCCGTGAAGTAGTATTTCGAAGGCGTGTTGATGTGAAGATGGTCCAGATACAGCTTCACCGTCGGCGGCGAAATGCTTGCATTCTTCTTGCTTTTGAAAGTGTCCGACAGCTTCTGCGGGTTCGTCAATGATCCGATGGACGAGGCGACCACATCATTTCACCATTTTGCTTTTGTCTGAATATTTGTACTTTTCTAAAATGGAGATTGCCGTGTAGCATGTTTACCGTTCAATCCTTCAGGCAGCCGATGGGAACGACGAAGACGCCGTCCTCTTCTACTGCGTCTCAAGTGCGACTGCGGACTTTGACGGTATTTCGCTGCGGACTTTGACGGTAATTCGTTGTGGACGAAGGACGTTTCTCGCTAAATATGCTTTTTTCACAGCTGGATATCAGTGCTACAATAAATCGACTATGTCCATGCCATTTTGCATTTACGACAAGCCCCTGGCTTGCGATGAGGGGACATGTGAATGACGGAAGGCGCCGTGATTTTCTCAAAGAAAAAGGAGAAGTTGAACATGAATAGGAGGATTCTGTCTTCCTTGCTGACATGTGGCATCGTCGTCTCTCTCGTC
>CAXNDY010000029.1:0-8385 GCA_964201095.1 Saccharofermentanales bacterium | reverse complement strand
CTTGCCCGCGGCGAGCGACGTGTTGCCCACGACGACCTTCGCCTTGGCGTCGGCCGCGGTCGCCTGGATGGACAGCTTCGCCGTCTCGAAGGGCACGGAAGCGGTATAGCTCGTCGTCGCCGCGCTGAAGGCCGGGGAAAGGGTCGCGTTGGAAACCGTCAGGGTCGCAAGTGCGTTGTTCGAGGAGGCCGGCGCCGCGATGTTCACCGAGTAGGAGGCGTCCCCGGGAGAGAAGTCGTTCGTCCCGTCGCTGGCCGAAAGCTTCGTCGCGGTCACGGCGATGTTCGCCCCCGTAGCCACGCCGCTCTTCACCTGGAAGGTCAGCGTGAACAGCTGCTTGCTGCTGTTGATCGGAGCCGTGAGCTTGTCATCGACGCCAAGGAAGGTGACCTTCCCCGCCGTGGCACTGCCGATGTCGATCGCCCAACCGGTGAGGACGCCGTCCGAGCCCTGGAAGACCAGCTTCGTCGCGTCGTACGTGATCGTACCCTGTGCGGCGCGCAGGCCGGTGCCGGTCATCAGGACCGCGACCTTGAACGTGTCGCCCGCTCGGAGGACGGATGGGCCCGTGACGCTCGCCGAGGCGGTCGCGGCCGACGTCATCGTCAACGGCATCATGGCGATCAGAAGACAAAGGACCAGGAAGGTGACGCATCTCTTCATCCGGAATTCCTCCTGCTCAATAGGACTGCGGTACGATCGGTGCGATTTCCATGAGGTGGGACTTCAGTTTGACGAAATCGGTCAGCGTGATCCGGCCGTCGCCATTCACATCGCAGGCCAGGGCATAGGCTCCCGTGAGGGGGGTGACTTCCATCAGGTGCGCCTTCGTCTGGACGAAGTCGGTGAGTGAGATGCGGCCGTCGCCGTTGACGTCGCCCGTGATCACGACCGTCAGAGATTGCACGACCGTGTCGCCGTCCATCAACTGCACCAGCATGCCCGTCCCGAGCGACGTTCCGCCGGCCACGACCACCGCGCCCTTCAGCACGCGGATGCAGCCTTTCTCGTTCAGAGCGGCCAGCAGGCCATCGACCGTCGTGGAAGTCGGAATCGAGGAAAGCACCCCGATACCCTTGTTGATATGGAAGACCGGCGTGGTGATCTGTGTCGGCTTGACCCAATGCGCGTAGAGGACGACGTCCCCCGTCACGGAATAGGGGAAGAGGACCTGCGTCCCCTCCTCAGGGGAGGTGAACCACCCTGCGAAGACGAATCCCGAGAGAGTCGGCGAACCGGGTTCCGATATCGTCGTGCCGTGTTCCGAAGTCCTGGAGTGGACCGTATCGCCACCCCGGCTGTCGAACGCCACCATGTGGGGATCCGGGACAAAGGGGGAGGCGGGAAGCCCATGCCATTCGGGAGTCGTGAATCCGACCTTGTCCGCAAGATACCGGGAAGAGAAATCGTAAGCCAGATCGTCGAATGCAAAGAGGCCGACCTGCGGTTCATGCCCCCGATAGTAGACCGTCGCGAGGTTTTCGCACCCCAGGAAGGCCAGATCGCCGATCGACGTGACGGAAGCCGGAATCTCGACGCTCGTGAGGCTAAGACTCCACATGAACGCGGCATCGCCGATCCATTGCGTGCCGTCCGGCACGACGTACCCGCCCTGCATGCCGTTCGGGTACTGGATCAGACGGGTGCCGGACTTGTTGAAGAGAACGCCGTCCGGGCTGCCGTAGCCCGGATTCGATGCATCGACGCCGAACCGCTGGAGGCCGAAGCAGGCGGCGAAAGCCAGATCCCCGATGCTCTGGACGGACGCGGGAATCCGGACAGATGTCAGCCCCGAGCATCCATCGAAGGCCAGGTCGCCGATCCGGCGCAGGCCTGTTGGGAACGAAACGGAAGTCAAATGGGTCGACGTGGCGAACGAATCGGGCCCGATGGAAAGAACGGTCGACGGAACGGTGAATCCTCCCGGACGCGCCGCAGGATATTGGATCAGTTCGGTCATCGCCTTGTCGTACAGGACGCCGTCCAGGCTCGCATACGCGATATTGGCAGGGTCCACCGTGATGGCGGAAAGACCGTGGCAGTAGGAGAACGCATCCGGCCCGATGGAGGCGACGCCGGGGCCGATGGATACGGAAGTGACGCCGTTGCCGTCGACGAAGGCCCGCGCGCCGATCGTCGCAACCGAGGAAGGGACGACATAGGCGCCCGCGCGAGCGGCCGGATACTGGATGAGCAGGGTCTTCGCCTTGTTGAACAGCACGCCGCCCACGCTTGCAAAATTGGGATTCGCGGCTTCGACATCGATGGCGGTCAGCGATGCGCATGCCCCGAAGCATTCCATCCCGACGGTCGTCGCTGCGGAGGGTATCGTGACAGAAGTCATGGCACCGCAGCCATAGAAAGCTCCGTTACCGATGCTGGCGACCGTCGAAGGCAGGGTGATCGAGCGCAGCTTTTCGCAGAAGAAGAAAGCGAGGTCTCCGATACCATACAGGGCCGAAGGCAGGGTCAGCTCCGTCAGGGAGCCGCAATACGCGAACGTCGATGACGGTAGGCTGCCGATGCTCGAGGACAGAGTGACTCCCGCGAGGCGGGTGCAACCGGAAAACACGCCCGCCTCGAGCTCGAGGACGCCGTTTCCCATGCCTACGCCGGTCAGTCCGGTACAATCCGCGAATGCCGAGGCTCCGATCTTCTCCACGCTGGCGGGAACCGAGTAGGTTCCTGCCTTGCCCATCGGGAATCGGATCAGCTTCTTCATGTCCCTGAGGAACAGGACGCCATCCAGGCTCGCTACATAGGGGTTTTCGGCGCTGACATCGAAGGAGGTCAGGACAGGACATCCCTCGCCAATGGAAGGTGAAACGGCCGCATTCTTTCCGATATGGACCGTCTGGAGAGAGTCGCATCCGGCGAAGGGGGATTCGCCGACCAGCTCCACGGAGTCCGGAATGCCGATGGAGGTCAGCAGGGCGCAGTCCTGGAAGGCACCGGTTTCGATTCGACTCAATCCCTCGTTGAGGACGACCGAAGTGAGCTTCTTCGAACCTGCGATTCCCCTGAAACCGAGGACGCCGGCAGGAAACTCGAAAGTGCCCGACCTGCCTTCGGGGAAGCAATACATCGAGGTACCGCTCGAGCGGTAGATGACACCGTCGATGCACTGGTAGTTCGGGTTCGTCGGCGACAGGATGAACTCCTCCAGCGAAGAGCACCCCCGGAAGGAAGTGTCGAAGACGTAGGCGATGTTCGGCAACTCCATCGAAGTCAGGCTCGTGCAGCCTGCGAAGGCGTAATCCCCGACATAATCGGTCTGTCCGATATCGATGGAGGAGAGGCTTTCGCACTGATAGAACGCGCCCTGGGAGATGATCATCAGATTCGATGGGAGCACGATTCCGTCGAGTTTCACGCAGCCGCTGAACATGTAGGTCGGCAGGGACAGACGGGTGGTAGGAAGAGTTGCGGAAGCAAGGTTGATGCACCCTTCGAAAAGGTTCGTCGGCAGATCGATGAATTGTTCGGGAAACGTGATAGCGGTGAGATTCCGACTCTCCTGGAACGCACCTTCATGGATCCGGGTCACATCGGCGGGAATCGTGTAGGCTCCGGGTCGTCCGATCGGGTACTGGACCAGTTCCCGACCGTCCTTCGTGAAGAGAACGCCGTCGACGCTCGTGAAACCGGTGCTGGAGGGGTTGACGGATATGGACGTCAGGGAGATGCACCCTGCGAATGGGCTGATTCCATATGGAAGTGTCGACAGTGTCGAACCGATCGACAGGGACGTGACCAGGCTGCAATCGGTGAAGGCCTGCTCTCCCAGGAAGTCGACCGTATCGGGGATCGATAGCATGGTGATTCCGTCGCAATTGGAAAAGGCACGGAGGTTGACGCTGAGAAGTCCGTCGTTCAATGTGATGCCGGTCAACCCGTCGCAATCATAGAACGAATAGGGTCGGATGTACTGGACCGTGGACGGCACCGTGTAGTTGCCCACACGACCGGCCGGATAGTCGATCAGGGCGGTCACCGCCTTGTCGAAGAGAACCCCATCGAGGCTGCAGATCGTCGTATTGGCGGGATCCACGTCGATCGACTGAAGGTCCGTGCAACCTACGAAAGCCTGATCCACGATCATGGAGGCGGATGCGCCGAGACGGATCGACCTGAGCGCCGCGCAGTTCCGGAAGGCATAGCGGTCGATGGACGTCAGGGTCGACGGAAGTGTGACGCCCTGTAGGCTGGTGCAGTTCTCGAAGGCGGACTCGTCTATGGTAAGCAATCCGGTCGAGAACGCGACACTGACGAGGTCGGGATCGTCCGCGAAGGCACGATACCCGACATAGGCGACTGTATAGCCGCCGAGCGTCGCAGGCACAACGACCCTTCCGCCCGGCCCGACATAGACCTGGAGAAGGGCCTGCCCTTTGTATGCACTCCAGATGAAGTCCGATTCCCCCGCCGCGTCGACCGTGGCGTCGAACGGCGGAATCATGACGAGAAGCAGGGAAACGACGACGAAGCAGGACAGTGCCCGGACGAATGCATTCTTCATGGGCGACCTCCGGTGTGGCTATTGAGTGGTCGATGTTCGCGATGACCCTTTGTCGATTGTACCAGACCTATGTCGCCGTTTTGTCAATGGAATTCGCTAAGTTGGAGGAATGAAATTCCGCCGATGATTCCGTCGACGAAGAGCGACAGGAGTAGAGCTGGTTCTGAAATGAAAGTCAGGCCTGCTGAAACGAGAGTACCTAGCCAGCTGAAGCAGATCTCAACAAGGGATTTCAAGGGGGCGGCCACAGTGAAAGAGAACTCGAATAGAGCCGTTATCACGAGGAAGAAGATGGGGATGCCGGTGAACCTTCCCGTCACGAACCGGTCGATACGTTCCTACACATCGTATGCCTTTTCTTTCCGGTACTGCGATGGACAGAATGAGGACATCTTCATCGGGGTCCGCGCCAACCAGCTCAGATGAACAGAGAGGCATCGGAGTCCTCCGCCGCATCGAGCATTCGAGCGACTCCACCGATGGTGACGCCTTCAATCAGTTCAGCCTGCTGCAAGCCCATGACGTCCATGGTCATCGTGCATGCGACCAGCTCGATTCCGTTGTCCAGGGCGACTTGGATCAGCGTCTCCAGCGAATCGATGTTCTTCGACGCCATGATGCCCCGGATCATCTTCGAACCGATGCCCAGCATATCCATCTGGGACAATGGGAGGCGCTTGGAGCCGCGCGGCATCATCAACCCGAACATCCGCGCGACGAGGTTCTTCTTCACTTTGACGCGACGGTTCTGGCGGAGGACGTTGAGACCCCAGAACGTGAAGAACATGTGCACCTTGCGGCCCATGGAGGCGGCGCCCGTCGCGATGATGAAGGCGGCCAGCGCCTTGTCCAGGTCGCTCGAGAACACGATGATATTCTTGTCGTTCCGGACGGGGCCAGCAAATGTGGACGGCTCCTCGATTGGCTTCGGCTCCTTCTGTACGGAGACCCGGATGATGCCATGGTCGAAGGATTTGTCGACCAGGCGGTTCCCAGTGCGTCGGGCCCAGGAATCGACGTCGCCTGCGAATGCGGGGTCGTTCGCAGTCAGGTCGACGATGTCGCCGATACCGGCAGCCTTGACCGCTTCGCTGAGCTTCAGGATGGGGCCGGGGCACTGCAGACCGCAGGCGTCGACCGCGATGCGTCGCGCCACCCGCATCGCCGGCGGCAGTTCGCCGCTGCGTTCGGAAAGCTCGTTTGAAAGAGCTTCGGCCTGGAGTGCGGCGATGACAGGCACTTCCTTGCCATGGAGGGCCACGGGGGGTGTCAGTGGGAAAGCGCGGGTCGCCTGTCGGTAGAAGCGGTAGCCACCGGCGAGGTTATACACTTCGCCAAAACCGGACTGAGCGAGGATACGGTAGGCGATGTGCCCGCGCAGTCCAATCTGGCAGAACTCGTAGACGGGCTTGGCAGCATCGATTTCCGACAATCGGGAGCGCAGGTCGTCGAGCGGGATGTTCACGGCGCCCGGGATGGAGCCGTTCTGGAACTCCTCGCGGGTCCGGATGTCCAGGAGGGTGACCTTCGATAGGTCGAGTGCGGCGACATCGTCCCAGAAGAAGAGACGGTCGGTTCCGTTCCGGACGTTGGTCGCGACATAGCCCGCCATGTTGACGGGATCCTTCGCGGATCCGAAGGGCGGCGCATAGGAGAGCTCGAGGTCGGTGAGGTCCTGGATTGTGGCGCCGAACTGGATGGCGGTCGCCAGCACATCGCATCGCTTGTCGACACCCTCGAACCCAGTCAGTTGTGCGCCTAGGAGCTGTCCGTCGGACTTCCGGTACAACAGCTTCACAGTCATGAAGGCGGCGCCCGGGTAATAGGTCGCGTGGTTCGCACTGTAGGTGTAGGAACGTCCGTACTCGACGCCGGCCTCTCTCAGGGCTCGTTCGTTCGCGCCGGTCACGGCGACCGTCATGTCGAACACCTTGAGGATAGCGGTGCCCTGCGTCCCGCGATAGACGCTCGGAATGCCGCAGAGGTTGTCCGCGGCGATGCGTCCTTGGCGGTTGGCGGGCGAAGCCAGCGGGACGAACACCTTGCGACCGAGGACCGAGTCGGTCACTTCGACCGCGTCTCCGACGGCGTAGATCGAGGGGTCCGAGGTACGCATGTGGTCATCGGTCGCGATTGCGCCGCGAGCGCCCATCGTCAGCCCGGCTTCTTTGGCCAGCGAACCTTCCGGCCGGACGCCGACGGCCATGACGACGAGGTCGGCCAGCAGCGGTCCGCCAATGGAGGTGCGAACTTCGAGACCCGCGTCGGTACGGTGGATGCCGGTCACGCCGCACTTCAAGTACAGGCCTACGCCCTTGTCGACGAGGTGGGCGTGGAGTTCTCCCGCCATGTCGCTGTCGAGTGGTTGGACGACATGGTCCATCAGCTCGACGATCGAGACGCTCAAGCCTATTGCATGCAGGTTCTCCGCCATCTCGATGCCGATGTATCCTCCTCCGACGACCACGGCGCGGCGGACGCCGGGCTTGTGGGCGAAGGCGCGGATGCGGTCGGTGTCAGGGATGCTGCGCAGGACGAAAACACCGTTCTCGCGCACGCCCTCGATAGGGGGCAGGACGGGTTCGGCCCCAGGCGAGAGAACCAGCGCATCGTAGGTTTCTTCATATAGTGTTCCGTCCTTGACGCGGCGAACGGTGACGGATTTCGCCTCGCGGTCGATCTTCGCGACCTCATGGCCGACGCGGACGTCGACCCTGAAGCGTGCACGAAAGGACTCGGGTGTCTGCAGCGTCAGCTTGCTCCGATCCGTGATCGTGTCCCCGATATAATAGGGCAAGCCGCAGTTCGCGAAGGAGATGTATTCACCCCGCTCGAAAAGAATGATATCGGCATCCTCGTCCAGTCTGCGCAGACGGGCTGCTGCGGTCGCTCCGCCGGCCACTCCGCCGACAATCAGAATCTTCCTCTTCATGTATGATTCTCCTCTTCGGGTCCAATCGCTTCCGGTATCGAAATGTCCACTTCAGCAAGTGCGGATGAGGCTACACGAGACGCTTCACGAAGATCGTGATGAGCCCCGCGTTCTGCTTGAGTTCCAGTACCTCGTTGCCGGTCGTCTTCGCCCAGGCGGGGAAGTCCGCGACGGAACCGGGATCGGTCGTCCGGATCTCGATGACGTCGCTTATGCCGACCTTAGAGATTTCCTCGATGAGCCTCGTAATGGTCAGCGGACAGCACTGGTCGATGTCCTTCAGAATCCTGACGGGTAAGTAGTTCGTCATGGGTTCTCCTACTCCAATGGGTTCTAATGGCCTCCGCAGTCGTCGTGGTGCGCGTGTTCCGTGCAGGCAAATCCTAGGGATTCCAGGGTGCCGGCAAGATAGCGCCCGACAATCTCTTCGGGTGTGCCTTCGGCGCCGAGGAAGACCTCGATGCCGTTCGCCTTGAAGAGGTCGATGGCATGCTCACCCATGCCGCCGGCAACGATGACGCCGACGCCCTGGTCCTTCAGGAAAACCGGCAGGAATCCGGGCCTGTGCCCCGGGTTGGGGATCGATGACGTGGACATGATTCCCTTGCTATCGGTCTCGTATATTTCGAACGTGGTGCAATGGCCGAAGTGTCCGGTGACTTTCCCTTCGTCGCTGGCGATAGCGATTCTCATGTCGTTTTCCTTTCGTCCAGTAGCGACTCGAGCCGGTCCGCGATCTCGTCGAGCCAGTTTCCCTTGAACATCTCGATCTTCCCTGCGTCGCAGGCAGCCGACAGCGCCGGATCCATGGGCAAGGTGGCCGTAAGGTCCACACCGATGCGTTCCGCGATTCCGTCGATCGGGACGTCGCCGAAAACGCGAATGGCCTTGCCGCAGTCCGGGCAGATCACCTGGCCCATGTTCTCGACGAGCG
>CAXNDY010000028.1:0-8391 GCA_964201095.1 Saccharofermentanales bacterium | reverse complement strand
GCCAGCCGATGGTGAGCGTCTCCTCGATGCTGCGGTCGGTGGTGAAGCCCTGGGAGACGTAGTCGCGCTCGAAGGCGTCGGCGAACTTCGCGTACACGCGGTCGATCTCCGACAGGGCGGCCTCGCCCAGAATCACGGACAGCTCCTTGGCGTCCTTGCCGCGAGCGTAGGCGGCGAACAGCTGGTTCATGGTGTTGGCGTGGTCCGCGCGTGTCTTGCCCTTGCCGATGCCTTTGTCCTTGAGGCGAGACAGAGACGGCAGCACGTCGATCGGGGGTTGGACGCCCTTGCGGTGCAGTTCGCGCGACAGGATGATCTGACCCTCGGTGATGTAGCCGGTCAGGTCGGGGATCGGGTGCGTCTTGTCGTCCTCGGGCATGGTGAGGATCGGGATGAGGGTGATCGACCCCGCCTTGCCTTTCTGGCGGCCGGCTCTCTCGTACAGGGTGGCGAGGTCGGTGTAGAGGTATCCCGGATATCCGCGGCGGCCCGGGACCTCCTTGCGGGCGGCGGACACTTCGCGCAGCGCCTCGGCGTAGTAGGTGATGTCGGTCAGGATGACGAGCACGTGCATGTCCTGCTCGAAGGCCAGGTATTCGGCGGCGGTCAGGGCCATGCGGGGGGTCGCGATGCGCTCGATGGCGGGGTCGTTCGCAAGGTTGACGAAGAGCACGGTGCGGTCGATGGCGCCGGTGCGGCGGAAGTCCTCGATGAAGTAGTCGGCTTCCTCGAAGGTGATGCCCATGGCGGCGAAGACGACGGCGAACTTCTCGTCGGTGCCGAGCACCTTGGCCTGGCGGGCGATCTGCGCTGCGAGTCGTGCGTGCGGCAGACCGGACCCGGAGAAGATGGGCAGTTTCTGTCCGCGGACCAGCGTGTTCAAGCCGTCGATCGCGGAGACGCCGGTCTGGATGAACTCGGACGGGTAGCTGCGGGCCGCCGGATTCATCGGCAAGCCGTTCACGTCGAGGCGCTTTTCCGGCAGGATGGGCGGTCCACCGTCCGCGGGGCGACCCATCCCGTCGAAGACGCGGCCGAGGATGTCCTTCGATACCGGGAGCTCGAGCCCGCGGCCGAGGAAGCGGACGCGCGTCTCGGCGAGATTGATGCCGACGGTGTTCTCGAACAGCTGGACCAGCGCGTCGGTGCCGTCGATCTCGAGGACGCGGCAGCGGCGGACTTCACCGGTGGGGAGAGTGAGTTCGCCGAGTTCCCCGAATGTCACGCCCTCGACCTGTCGGACCAGCATCAGCGGTCCGGCGACTTCGGCGATGGTCTTGTATTCCCTAGGCATGGGCGACCCCCTTCTGGCTCCTCTGTCCGCGGAGCTGATCGGCGAGATCGCTCTCGATGGAATCGGCTATGGCGGCGAAGTCCTGCTCCGGGACGTACTTCATGCGGGCGATCCGGTCGCGGGCGGGCAGCGCCGTGACGGTGCGGATGGCCATCCCGTTCTCCAGGGCCTTTGTCCCGAGCTCGTAGTAGCGGAGGACGAGCTGCAGCATGCGGAACTGCTTGGGCAGCGACGTGTAGGTGTCGACCTCGTCGAAGGAGTTCTGCTGCAGGAAATCCTCGCGGATGCTGCGCGCGGCTTCAAGCTTCAAACGGTCCACCGGCGACAGGGAGTCGATGCCGACCAGCTTCACGATCTCCTCGAGCTCCGACTCCTCCTGGAGCAGGCGCATGGCAAGGGTGTGGAGACGGCTCCAGTCGGCCGAGACGTTCTTGTCCATCCATTCGTCGACGCGTTCGGCGTAGAGCGAATAGCTGATCAGCCAGTTGATCGCAGGGAAGTGTCTTTTATAGGCGAGTGCGGAGTCCAGACCCCAGAAGACCTTGACGATGCGGAGCGTCGCCTGCGCGACGGGGTCGGAGAAATCGCCGCCGGGGGGCGAGACGGCGCCGATGGCGGTGAGGATGCCCTCTCGGCCGTCGGAACCAAGGCAACGAACATGTCCGGAACGCTCGTAGAACTGCGCGAGGCGGGAGCCGAGGTAGGCGGGGTAGCCCTCTTCACCGGGCATCTCCTCGAGGCGGCCGCTCATCTCGCGCAGCGCCTCGGCCCAGCGGGAGGTGGAGTCGGCCATGAGGGCGACGCTGTAGCCCATGTCCCGGAAGTACTCGGCGATGGTGATGCCGGTGTAGATGCTGGCCTCACGGGCGGCGACGGGCATGTCGGAGGTGTTGGCGATCAGCACGGTGCGCTCCATGAGCGGTCGGCCGGACTTCGGGTCCTTGAGTTCGGGGAATTCCAGGAGCACGTCGGTCATCTCGTTGCCACGCTCGCCGCAACCGATGTAGACGACGATGTCGGTCTCCGCCCATTTGGCAAGCTGGTGCTGGATCACGGTCTTGCCGCTGCCGAAGGGACCGGGGACCGCCGCGGTGCCGCCCTTCGCCACCGGGAAGAAAGCGTCGATGACGCGCTGACCGGTGACCATCGGCCCGCGGGGAGCCATCTTCTCGGAGTAGGGGCGTCCTTTGCGGACCGGCCAGCGCTGCAGCATGGCGACATCGCGCAGGGTGCCGTCTTCGAGGCGCAGGCGGGCGATAGGCTCCACGATCGTGCGGAGGCCCGGCAGGATCTCCTCGACGGTGCCGGAGAGTCCCGGCGGGACCATGATCCTGTGCACGACCAGCTCGGTCTCCTGGACGGTGCCGAGGATGTCGCCGGGCTGGACCACGGTACCAGGGACGACCGAAGCGACGAAGTCCCACTGGCGCACCGGATCGAGTGCGTCGATCTGGATGCCGCGCGTGATGTTGTTGCCGACGAGTTCGCGGATCCGCTCCAGCGGGCGCTGGATGCCATCGAAGATCCCACCGAGCATGCCGGGAGCCAGTTCGACGGACAGCGGCGCGCCGGTGGACTCGACGGGTTCGCCCGGGCCCAGGCCGGCCGTCTCCTCATAGACCTGGATGGAGGCGCGGTCGCCGTGGATCTCGATGATCTCGCCGATCAGCTTGAGGTTCGACACGCGTACCACGTCGAACATCTCTGCGTCGCGCATGCCTTCGGCCACGACCAGCGGACCGGATACCTTGACGATCCTACCTTTGGATAAGTGTTTCATCGATCCGTCTCCTTGCCTTCCGGGGCGCGGTCGAACCCGAGGATATCCACGCCCACGGCCTTCTTCACGGTATCCTTCACCTGTGCCATCCCGATTCCGAGCGTGCCGCGCGTCGAAGGGATCGGGACGAACGCCGGGATCTTCCTCGTGCGGGCCGCTTCCAGTTCTTCGGGGACCAGAACCGCGGCATGCTCGGTGATATAGACGACGGCGAACCCGTCCGCGAGGACGGCATCCAGATGTCTCAGAATGGATTCCCTATCTTCGGCCACCATCACATAGAGACCCAGGGCTCGAAAACCCATGACGCTGTCCCTGTCGCCGATCACACCGACACGGTACATGGAGCCCTCCTCATTCTAAACATAGGTCTCGCGCAGCAGCGGCAGCGCCTCCTCGACCCTCAGTCCATTCCTCAGGAAGGTCAGGACGACCCTGAAGTTGCGGATTTCGGTCTCCTTCGCGAAGCGGTGGGCCACCAGGGACTCGGGCCCGAAAGAGAACCTCTTCGCGCTGCGGACGAATTCCATCAGAAAATCGTCGGAGGCCTTGCTGAATGCAGCTGCGCTTCCAGTTCCCGCAAGAGGCCCCCCTACCGAAACAAGTTCCTCCAGGAACGGGCCATACGGGGTCTTGGACACGAAGGACGAAACACTCTCGTCGTCCTGGTCGATCAACTGGAGCAGGTCGTCGGAGCGGAGCGTGCCGCAGCCCAGGAGGGATGTCGCGAGGTACTCGCGCTGGTAGCCCGCGCGTCGGGCGCGGAGGAGCATCCCGAGGTCCGTCAGGTCGAAGCGGCGCCGGAGGAGGGAGGTGAACCAGACGTTCCCCAGGGTCTCCGCAAGCGCGATGGCGTGGGTGGCACAGGCCCGGTCGAGCACGGTGTCGATGCGGTATCCGTCTCCGGTGCGGGCGTACGCGGAATAGGCTTCGGAAACGGCTTGCCACATCCAGCGGGGGATCCCGTCCGGATTCCGGTCGCGAACGGCCTCGAAGAGGAAGAGGGGTTCGATCGAGGAGGGAGACGACAGCATGTCTTCGACGCTGGCGAGCGAGGCGTCGCGGGACGTCGCGGGAAGCGTCGTATGCGCGGTGGAAGTGCTGGACGAGGACTCGGAACCGGAGGAGTCGCTGACCGCAGTGGACGGGTCGGGCCAGAACACCGAGAGATGTTTCAGGAAGACCTTGAGATTGTGGATGTCGGCTTCGTAGAGGAAGACGTCGAGGTAGGCCTTTTCGCGGCACAGCTCCCTCAGAAGCGAACAGGTCTCCGAGAAGTTCAGGGTCAGCGCCTTTTCGGGGTTCTCCGCCGCCACGATCCCGGCTTCGCTCGTCAGACGGGAAAAATCGGCGAGGTCCTTCACCTCCGTCAGACGGGCGGTGCCGGGACCGTCGCAGAGCTGCGCCTCCAGCGCGCGGACCCGCCCGGTCGCGTACGTGTAGTCGACATCCGTGTATCGACCCGCATAGGTCGAGAAGTCGGATGTGAATCGGTCGAAAGTGAAGTCCATCCTTCCGGTCATCCCCGCCACCCGCTCGTCAGTCCAGGACGAGCGAGGCGGCGAGCGCCTCCAGCTCCTCGAGGTTCTGGCGGACGATCATGTCGAACGTGAGGTTGGTCTCGATGTCGTCCTTGGACAGGATGAGACCGCCGCCGTCCTTTGTCCCGTTCGGCTCGTCGGTGGAGCGGAGAGGCGTGGAGCCTGGTCTTCGGACGAGCAATCTCCGGTTGCCTTCCTCCAGCACTGTTGCGGCCAGTCCGCTCGCCAGGTCGGTCGCGGAAAAGGAGACGGTCTCCCCTCCTCTAGCGCTCTCGTCCAGGAAGGCGAGGTAAAGAGCGGTGCGCTCCGCCGCGGGAAGGGTCGAGAGGCGGGCGACGGCGCCCTGTATGGCTTGCGCGATCAAGTGCTGGCGGGCGGCGAGCCGGATGCTGCGCGCCTCCAGCGCGAGGGTGGAAGCGGTGCGTCGGTCCAGAGCCGCGATGTCGGCCTCCGACTGTTCAAGGGAAGACGCACGAAGCTGGTCCGCCTCGTGGGCGGTCTGCCGTTCGAGCTCCCGGAGGGCGCTCCGGCTCTCCTCGGAGATCTCCTCGGCGCGCGATTCCGCTTCAAGGCGGATGCGGGACAGGATGGCGTCGAGCCCAGTCATTTCTGGATGCCGAGGAGAAGCATCAACATGGAGGCCAGCAGGGCGAGGATCGCGTAGGTTTCGACCATGGCGGCCAGCACGATCGCCTTGGACTGTTCCTCCGGCTTGCGCGTGAGCATCAGGATGCCATTGGCGGAAACCCTGCCCTGGGCGATGGCGGAAGAGTACTCCACGAGAATGACGGGGAGGCAGGCAGCGAAATACTGCATGCCCTGGAGCGTGGTGAGATTCGCGGCGGTGCCGTCGAGGAAGCCGGCCTGGGCCATGACGATGAACCACGTCAGCAGGCCGTAGATGCCCTGCGTACCCGGAAGAGCCTGTAGGATCAACGCCTTGCCGAAGAGTTCGGGTTTTTCGCTCAAGACCCCGGCGGCCGCTTCACCGGCGATGCCGACGCCCTTGGCCGAGCCCCATCCTCCGCCAGCAGCGGCGAGGGCCGCACCGAGGAATGCCAGGACAGGTCCGCTGAGAAAGGTGTTGGCCAGTGCATTGATGAACTCCATGTCGTCCTCCTCCTAGTCGTTTGACACGATCTCCGTGTATTTCGTACGCGAGCGCAGCGGCGCCCATGCTTGCCCACCACCCTCGTAGAATTTGCCGAAGAACTCGACGTACTGAAGCCGGCTCGTATGTACATAGGCGCCCAGTGTCGACAACGCCAGGTTCAACGCGTGCCCGAATACCGCCACGACGATGAAGACGACGATGCCGAAGAAACCGAACCCGCCGATCGAGCCCATCTTGTTGATGACCATGGCGATGACGCCGCCGGCGAGCCCGAGCGCCATGATGCGCGAATAGGACAGCACGTCGCCGAAGTAGCCGGTGATGCCGTAGAGGTTGTAGATCCCCTTGAAGATCCGTATGGCGGGTCTCTTCGAGTCGCGTGCGCTGAACCAGATGATGGAGAGGACGGCGACAAGCACCAGCCCGGTCCCGATCTTGCCGACGATGCCGCCGACCGCGAGGAGTCCGAACCCGAGGAAAAGCGCGAACCAGGAACCGACGTCCAGAACCGCGTCGACGATTTTGCCCTTGAGGATCAGCACGTAGGCCTTGGCGCACATCCCCGTGAGGATGTGCAGGACCCCGAGGATCATGGAAAAGGCAAGCATGCGGATCGGGTCCGTCAGCGGGTTGAACCACAGGGTCGGAAAGGAAATCCGGTTCTGGCTGGTGACGGTGACGATGTCGCCGAAGAAGCTCCCGAACATCAGTCCGGAGACGATGCCCGCCAAGCTGCCCTGGATGAAGAGAAGGCACATGCGTCGCATGTTCCCCTGCACGCCTACTCCCCAGACGAGCGCGGCGGAGCCGGCGGCCAGCAGCAGTCCGTATCCGGCATCCCCGAGCATGAGGCCGAACAGGACGAAGAAGAAGGGCGCCAGGAGCGGGTTCGGGTCGATTTCACCGGTCGAGGGGGTACTGAACATCTCGGTGATGACTTCGTAGGGCCGCACCAGCGGGTGGTTCTTCAGGAGAACGGGGAAGTCCTCGCCCGGCATCGGCGGTCGTGTCGCGATGGCGACGGTGAAGCGCGAGTGAAGCCCCTGCTCGACTTTCTGGGAAAGACCTTCCGGCACCCAACCGGATATGACGAAGGTGCTGCCCGTCTCCCCGAGTCGCGTATTGGCATTCGCATGCTCGAGCTTCATGAACCACAGGTCGTGGAGGATCTCGAAGTCCACGAGGGACGCGGTGCCCATCGCCATGCAAGCGGCTTCGCTCTCGTCCAACTCTGTTTCGATTCCGGCGAATTCGGCCTGAAGTCGTGCAATGACTTCAGCCGGGGTACCCTGCTCCCCATGCGCAGGGATCTGCAGGAAGGCGTGGCTCTTGAGCAGGGATCGGACATCCTCCTCCTCTTCGCGCATCACGGCGACAAGGAATCGGACGGGTTCTTCGACCTTGGAGGACGGCGATGCGCCAGAGAAGGGAGGAAGGACGACGACGTGGCTTTCCGCGTGGCGGGCCGCCAGTTCCGACCGGAAACCGTCGAACCTCTCCCCTGCCGGCATGGAGCCGACCCAGACGCGGACCCGGTCGGTTCCGTCCTCGGAGAGGTCGAAGGGTATGTCGCGCCAGGGTTCGAGGACGTCGATCGCTGCGGTCAGGCGGGTTCGCTGACCCCGAAGGTGGGAGATGCGGGAGAAGGACTTCTCGAGCTGTTCGACGACGTCCCAGATCTCCCTTTCGCGGGAGGCCGCCTCTTCGAAGACGGATTTCCTGACTTTCCTGCGGATCGTGAAGAGGGACTTCTTCTTCGGCAAGGCGCGCACGGTGTTCGCGATCAGGGAAGCCAATCGGGCCGTGCACCCTTCAGCCGTCTGTACCTCGATCCGTGAACCGGCGACGGAAGGAGGGGACGTGGAATCGTCGTCGACCGCGACCCATGCGTCCAATTGGGTGGAGGCATCCTCGATCTGGACGGCTCCGAGTCGCTGAAGCGCAAGAAGAACACCCTCTCTTTCCGAGAGCAGTCCAGCGAGGGTGAAGCGGCTCATCTTAACGATCGGCATGCAGTTCGACGATCCTTTCCGCAAGGGCCGGGACCGCAAGGGTCACTCTCGCCGAGCCGGAGGACAGCAGGAGTGCGGATTCCGCTTCGGCTGTCGTACGCGCCTCGTCGAGACGGACGGCTGCGGCATCCGAAGCCTTCTGCAATCGGATCTGTCTTTCCCGCTCGAGCTCTGCGCGGACCTGATCCAGACGCCGCTGAGCGTCTTCACGAGCCGAAGCCAACGCGGCCTCCGTCTCGGCTCGCCGGGATGCGACGATGCGGACGGCTTCCCGTTCTTCGTCACGGACTTTGTCGAGGAAGGCGAAATCGGCTTGGATTCCCACCGGTGCGTCTTCAGTCATCTTCTTGCCCCATCCCCGCTAGAGCGGTCGAAGGTCTGGTCCGGCTACAGTGTACATGAAAGGGGCGCGGGTGGACAAGGAAGACCATGCGATTTTTGGGAAATCCGTGCTCTAGTTTCCCCTACATATCCAAAGCCACGACCCAGGCGGCGCCGTGGGAGCGGAGGAGCCAGACGGCAGCTGCGGTGACGAGGAGCGGGACGCCGAAGAGGATGGCGACGCCGGCGGCGAAGGGCAGCTGCCAAGCGAAGATGGGGACGACGGCTGCAGCGATGACGGCGAAGGCCACGAACATCTCGTACAGCAC
>CAXNDY010000027.1:0-8599 GCA_964201095.1 Saccharofermentanales bacterium | reverse complement strand
GCAGCTCGGACTCCTCGGGGCTGTGCATGCTGCGCGCCCAGGAGCAGTGATTGCCCGCTGAGAAGATCACGTAGGGCTTGCCGCGCGACTTGCTCTCGAGGTAGTTGGAGCTTTGCAGCCCCTTCCAGATCGTCGTGCGGTCGGGGTCGTCGTAGAACATGAACCCGCCCTCGGTGCCGATCAGGTCGACGTGCGGGAACATGCCGTCGATCGTGCAGCCGGTGACGTTCTGCGCGAGACCGACGTTGTTGGTGTAAACGACCGCCTCGGGGCGCACCGACTTCATCGCAGCGCGCACGTCCTTCACGAAGCGGGCCAGGCTGGAGACCTTGAAGGCGTTGCGCTCGCGCTGCGTCGCCTGGTCCATCCCGTGACCGTATTCGGCCAGGAACCCGGAGCGGCAGAAGGGGCATTCGCAGGTCGTCTCGGTGTAGATCGGCCCGTCGAGGAACAGGCCGTCGATCGCGTGGCGCATCACATCGCGCGTGCTCTGCAGGAAGACGTCGCGCCAGGGGCTGTTCACGCAGGTGAACAGATACGTTCCGTACGCGGCCGCGGGCTTTCCGTCGGGGCCGATCTGCGCCCAGTCTGGGTGGCGGCCGATCACGGCCGGAAAGACGCAGTGGGCGTTGAAGTACAGGATCAGCCGGGTGCCGTGCTTCCGGGAGGCCTGCACGTAGCGCTCGAGGCGGTCGGCGTGCTTGTCGGGCTCGTAGATCTCGGTCAGCGTGTGCTCGGCCATGATGTGGCAGAGCTGCTCGACGTTGAACCGTCCGCCGGCGACGGCGTCGGGAGCTTCGAACGTCTTGTCTCCGAGGCTCCACTGGAAGGCGCAGATGCGCATCGGCTGATCGAGCCAGGTCTCCTGCATCGTCTTGTCTCCTCTACTTGAGCTGTACGGCGGCGACGGCGTACGTCCCGACTTCCGGGATCCGGAACCGGATCCCGTCCGCGTTCTTCTCGAAGGGCAGGGCTTCACCCGAGCCCAGCAACGTGACCGAGGTCACCGCGTCCGGAGAGGGCGTGCGCAGCGTCACGGCCACGTCGCGGCAGGGAATCGTGCGGTCGATGGGTCGGCGCATCTGTCCGGTGTAGTTGACGAAATGGACCAGGAGGCGCTTCTCCTCGCGCTGCTCGCGCAGCGTGACGGCGCAGCTCTCGAAGACGCCCTCGACCGATAGCTCCGGCGCATACGCGGTGGTCAGGACGTGCTCGAGCAGGCGCTTCAGCTCGACCAGTCCGTAGTCGCCCTGCGTCGCGCCGATATCGCCCGCGAAGTAGACGCAGCGGCCCTTGCCGTAGGTCGTCACGACGACCGCGGGGTAGGTCTCCGTCGGGAAGACGTCGTAGCTGCCGGCCATGGGACGGAACATCGAGGCGACGGGCGTCGAACGCTCCGAATACGTGCAGCGCAGCGCGGAGGTGAAGCCGCCCGACATCTCCGCGAGGCCCGCGGCCTCCCGGAAGGCCGGCTCGTCGAAGGTCAGGTATCCGCAGCCGCTCTGGCTGCGCAGGCTCTCCTCGACCGAGCGGATGCCGAGCACGTCGGCCAGGGCGGGCGTCTCGCGGCGGCCGCCGTTTTCGTCGAAGAAGGAGGAAGTCATGGAGGCGACCAGCGTCCCGCCGTCGGCGACGAAGCGCTCGATGCGCCGCGCGGTCTCGTCGTCCATGCAGGCGGCGTTGGGCAGCACGAGGCAGCGATAGCCGGACAGCCCCTCCGCCGCGAGGCTCGCCTCGTCGTGGATCGCGGTCTGGACGTGACAGCGCAGCAGCGTATCCGAGAAGGCCTTGAACTCCTTCATGAACCGCCCGTGCTCGTAGTGACCGTCGGTCGAACTCTTGCGCGTGAAGTCGCTCTCCTCGACGTCCTCGGGGAAGTTCGCGACGGTCTGCGCGGACCAGAGCAGCGCGGTCTCGGCGCGGCGGCGCGTCTTCGTGTAGAAGCGCTCGTTGTCGGCGAGGTAGCGGTTGAAGCGGGTCGCCTCGCGGCCGCCGCGGGTGTCGAGCATGGGGAGCGGTCCGTGGATGCCGTACCAGACGTTCGCACCGCAGCAGAGCGCCGACGCGAACAGCAGCTTCGTCTCCTCGGGGCTGTGCATGCTGCGCGCCCAGCTGGTCTGATTGCCCGCCGCGAAGATCACGTACGGCTTGCCCTGCGCCTTGGTCTCCAGGTAATTGGCCGCCTGGATCCCCTTCCAGATCGACACCTCGTTGGGGTCGCCGTAGAAGAGGAAGCCGCCCTCCGTCCCGATGAAGTCGACGTGGGGGAGCATGGCGTCGATCTGATTGCCCGTGACGTTCTCGGCGAGACCGGTGTTGTTGCCGTACACGATCGTGCCCGGCCGGACGACGTGCATCGCGGCGCGGAAGTCGGCCGTGAAGCGGGCGATCCCTTCGGTCTTGAAGGCGAGGCGCTCCTTGCGGGTCCCCTCCTCCATCGGCTTGCCGTGCCGCTCGAGGAAAAGCGCGCGGCAGGTCGGGCACCAGCAGGTGTCCGACGTGAAGATCGGCCCGTCGAGGAAGATCCCGTCGAGGTCGTACGCGAGGGCGGCCTGGGCGCTCGCGAAGAGGACGTCGCGCCACGGGCCGTTGACGCAGGTCAGGACGTAGGTGCGGTAGGCGGGCATGGGCTTCCCGTCGGCGTCGATCTGCGCCCAGAGAGGGTTCGCCTCGGTCTGAGCCGGGAAGACGCAGTGCGCGTTGAAGTACAGGATCAGGCGGGTTCCGTGTGCCTTCGACAGGGCGACGTAGCGCTCGAGCTTCGCCGCGTGCTTCTCGGGGCGGTACATCTCGGCCAGCGAGCTGTCCTCGAGGAGGTGGCAGACCTGCTCCACGTTGAAGCCAGCCGCGGCGGCCTTGTCGGGGGCTTCGAAGGTGCGGTCGCCGAGGTCCCATTGGAAGGCGGCGATGCGCAGGGGCTTGCTGTACCAGGGTTCCGGCATGGCGAATCCTCCGCTAGAATCCGAAGCTGAAGCCCAGGCGGCTCGCCGAGACCATCCGCTGGTAGGGCAGGCAGTAGACGAGCCCCTTCTGGGAATCGAAATCGAGGCGCTCTTCCTCGAGCTCGTCCAGATGCTCGACCTCGCCGGCCAGCCACGCGTCGAGCCGGACCCCCGCCGTCTCCAGAGAAGCCTTCAGGGCTCCATAGCGGAGATCCATGACCTCCCAGCCGAACGGGAGGTTCGTGGAGTGCCACAGCGTCCGGTGGAAGCGCCACAGTTCGTCGAGGCGGGTGGAAAGCTCCGGCAGCTCGGCGTGCGCGATCTTCGCCAGCCGCTCCCGGTCCCCTGCCTTGTACGCGGCCACGATGCGGATGCCGAGTTCGGCCTTCAGGGCCAGCACGCGGCACAGCTTCTCCATGAACGTGAAGACGTGGCCGTAGACGCCGTTCCGTCCGGCGGCGAGCGCCATGCGTCCCGCGAGGACCTCGTAGTGCGCATCGAGGTCGAGACCGGCCAGGTTGTTGTCGAACAGACCCATCATGGGGTTCTGCCACAGGGCGTAGTGCGAGGTGTTGGTGGTGTTGTGCTCCGGATCCGGGGTCCCCGGGATGCGGTCCAGGTCCGTGAGCGCCATGAAGTCCAGGAGGTTCCCTCCGGTGCAGAACCGGAAGCGGGCGGCGAGCTTCTCGGGGTCGAGCATGCGGGTGTAGGCGTGCTCTGCGAACAGCTGCAGGCCCAGGAGGTTCGAGTCGAAGGCGCTTTCGGTCCCGCCGTCCCCCCAGATCGTGGCCATCACGTCGCGCACGTTCTCTTCGCGGCAGGCGACCATGGCGGCGTTGGTGGTCTCGAAGGTCATCCGGTAGTCGCAGGCGTAGCCGTTCCAGCTCCAGATCCCGCCGGCGAAGACCAGGGGACGTCCCGTGGCCTGGTGGTTGCGGATCCACTGCCGGTAGGTCTCGACATCCTTGTCGTAGTAGTCCCAGAAGACCAGGCCGATGCCATCGGGAATGCGTTTCTCGACGGCAGCCAGTTCCTCTGGCGTCAGGTTGTAGTGGCTGATGCCGGAACCGGCGGAGCGGAAGTACATGTCGCTCCAGATCATGGGCTCGAGACCCAGACGGCCGGTGATGCCCAGGACGCGGTCCAGGTGCTCCTGCATGATCAGGGACTTCTCACGGAAACCGTTCTTCAGGAGGTAGTTCCCCTGCCCGAGTTTCCAGGCCTCGTCCATGCCGATGTGGATGCGCTTCGAGCGGAACGGTGCGCTCGCAGCGGCGATCAGCCGTTCGACGAAACGGTAGGTCTCCTCGCTGCCGACGAGCAGCGTGTCGTCGTCGTCCTTGATGTCCCGGTAGCAGCGCCATTTCAAGGCGTCGATCAGGTGGGCGAGCGTCTGGATGCAGGGGACCATCTCGATGCCCAGCGCGTCGGCGAAGTCGTCCAGCGCCTTCATCTGCGTGGGGGTGTATCGGCCGCGCATATAGCCGAAGTAGGGCTCGCCCTCGACGAGGTAGTTGTCCTCGACGTAGACCATCAGCCGGTCGAGTCCCATCGCGGCCATCCGGACCATCGTCGCACGCAGGCTCCCTTCGGTCAGGACGGCGTTCCCCTGGGAGACGTCGGCCATGATGGCGGTGCTGTCGAACTGCGGGGTCTCCTCGAGCCGGAAGTCGCCGGGCACGTCGAGGTGTTCGAGGAGCAGACCGAAGGCGCGGAAGAAGTGGATGCGCCGGTCGTATCGGATCGTGAGGCGGCCCTCGTCGCGTGCGGCGACGAGAGGCGCTCCGGGTGCGTGCGTGACGTCGACGCGCATCCCGTCCGCGTCCACCGTGAAGGCGAACGTGTCGGCCAGGGCCGCGATGCCGTTCTCGAGTCCCGAAACGTCTCCGTGGAAAGTCAGGTGAACCTTGGGCATGGTAGGTACCTCCCCTGTCGCATCATGGTAGCATGGGGGGGCGAGACATCATATTCACTGGTCTTAGGGATTCGCCCCATTATTCTTAGCACGGTCCGGAATGCGGGGCGTTTCGAGGCCCCGCGTCTTGAATTCGGTCGGGGTCATGCCGGTCGTCTTCTTGAAGACGCGCGTGAAATAGAAGTAATCGTCGTATCCGGACCGCTCGGCGATCTCGCTGACGGAGTAGGGCGCGGTGCGCAGGAGATTCCCGGCGAACGAGATGCGGAGCATCGTGACATAGTCGGTGAAGGTCATCTTCAACACCTTCTTGAACAGCTGGCTCATGTAGTTGGGGTTGAAGTTGTACTGCGCCGACAGACTCTGCACGGAGATGTCCTGGGCGAAGTTCTCGTTGACGAAGCGCAGGATCTCGCGGAACTTCTCGTTGCGGATGTCCTCCGGCAGGGCGGCGGTCCGTGACCCCTTCATCTTGCCGAGAGAGGACTTGAGCTGGTCCAGCATGGAGGATGCGTCCGGGAAGGTCGCGGCAAGCTGCTCGTAGCGGTACAGGTAATCGGTCTGGGGATCGCCTTCCTTGCGGCTCATGTAGGACATGACGAGGTTGTAGGCCTTCAGCGCGTGCTGGATGGTGAGGCGGTCGTCCCCCGCAGCCACGCGGAACTGCTCGATGCCGACGAGGATCCCCTTGTCGTCGCGGTTGTCGATGGCGTCTTCCAGCTGGCGGACGAGGACGGGTCCCTGGCTGGTGTCCAGGGCATCGTGGTCGTGCGCGAAGGTCGTGCCGGTGATGAAGTACTGGTAGGCGGACAGCGTGGCGCGGCCGATGCCGTCGTGCACCGCCTCCTGGGTGAATTCGGTCAGGACGTAGCCGAGACCCTGGATGCCATCCGGGATCCTGCCGCCGATCCAGGTCCGGAAGGGGCCGTCGTCGACCAGGCTGACGAGGTGCAGGTGCTTCCGCCGTCCGAGCCGGATCTCCACTCCGGAAAGGTCCGGGTCCAGGGGCAGCCCCCCATCCCCGACGGTCACCACCAGGGCGACGCGCGCTCCGTCCTCGCAGGAGAACTTCAACTTGCGCAGCACCGAGCGGACGCGTTCCCAGGAAACCGGGTCGGTCTCGTCCATGAGCTCCATGAAATCGAGCATCATGTAGGCGCGCCGGTCGTCCAGGGTGTCGCGGACCTTCTTGAGGATCGAGCCGATCTCCTTCTGGTCGAAGGGCTTGAGGCAGTATCCGACCGCCCCGAAGTTCATGGCCTTCTGGACGTAGGTGAATTCGGCGTATCCGCTCACGGCCACGAAAAGGACGTCCCGGGTGGTCTCGGACACCTGGCGGATCAGTTCGAGCCCGTCCATGCCCGGCATGCGGATGTCGGTGAAGACCAGATCCGGATGGACCCTGTCGATGAGGTCCAGGGCCTGGATTCCGTTGCGCGCATCGCCGACGACCTCGAAGCCGTAGGTCCTCCAATCGATGGAGGCCTTCAGGCTGTCGACCACATAGCGCTCGTCGTCGACCAGTACGACCTTATGCATCGCTCTCCTTCCGCACCGGCAGGTCGATCACGACGGTCGTGCCCAGACCCGGTTCACTCTCGACCGCCAACCCGTACGATGCGCCATAGAGCAGGCGGATCCGGCTGTGGACGTTCATGACCCCGATGCCGGATGCCGTCTCGGAAGAGGTTCCGGTCGCCGCTTCCGAAGCCGACGGTTCCGAAACGGCTGCAAGATGGCGCTTCACATCGGCGAGGAGTTCCGGTTCGAAGCCCTTGCCATCGTCGACGATGCGGAATCGGACGCGGTCCGGCGCCTCGATGCGGCCTTCGATCAGGAGGTGCCCGGGCTCCAGCTTGCTTTCCAGGCCATGGAAGACGGCGTTCTCCACGATGGGCTGGAGGATCATCTTCGGGATGAAGCACTCCATGACCTCGTCCGGGACATCGTAGTTGAACTGCAGTCTCTCCTCGAAGCGCATCTGCTGGATCTGGATGTAGGACAGGATCGTGATGATCTCCTCGCGGACCCGCACGTTCTCGGCGCCCTTGAAGCTGTAGTAGTAGAGCCGCCCGAGCGCCGTGACCATGTCGAAGACCTTGGGCGCGTGCTCGGAGACCGCCACGCCCTTGATCGATTCCAGGGAGTTGTAGAGGAAGTGCGGGTTGATCTGCTTCCGCAGCTGCGCGATCTCCAGTTTCTTCTGCTGCAGCTGCAGCTCGAACATCCGGGTGTTCGTCTGCAGGAGACGGCTGGTCAACGCCTCGATCTCCTCCAGCAGCGTGTTGAACCGGGCCGCCATGACGTTGATCTCGGCGTATCCGGTCAGACCGACGGTCTGTCGCAGGTCGCTGATGTTGTCCGTCTGGATGCGGTCCAGATGGGCGATGAACTTGTTCATGGGGTGCAGGATGTTGCGCACGAGAACGGCGAAGACCATGAGCAGGAGCAGGCTCGCGAGGAGGCTGAGGCTGAAGATCAGGTTCCGGATCGCGAGGAGGTCGCCGAAGAGAACGTTCTCCGGGACGAGACTGACGATGCGCCCATCGAAGCGCGGCAGGGAAGCCGTATGGATGAGGTATCTCTGGTCGCCGATCTCGATGCCGTCCGAGAGGGTCGCCACGCTGGATGCAACGGCCGGGTCGAGGGGAGTCCAGAGCTTCGACGCGTCATTCGACGAATAGACGATGTTGTTCCGATCGACCAGATAGAATTTCAGGTCGGGCGCCTCGATCGGGTTCTGCATGACGATGCCGAGAACGCTGGCATCGAGCACGATCACGGTCGTTCCGAGCTTGCGTCCACTCGTCGAATCCTCGCGGACGGAGATGATGTCGGATATCAGCAGGAAGCACCGACGGGGAACCCCGTCGTACGGAATCTCGACGATTCCGGTGTAGTAATTGCCCTTGTGTGCTTCCGACAGGTCGAAGGCCTGCTGGATGGCTTCGTTTCGGCCGCGGACGAAAAACGACGTTCCCGTGTCGTTCTGGACGCCGATGTCGAGGATTCCCTCCTTGATCGACATGAGGTTGAGGAAATTCGACCGAAGCTTGTTGAAGATCTCGTACTTCGCATACGGGTCCTTCTCCAGCATGTAGTCCTGGACGAGACTGTCGAAGGAGACGCTGACCACGATCTTCTTGAGGAGGTCGCAATTGTCGTCGACACGCCGCTCGAATTGATACATCAGGTCCTTCGTATAATCCGAATTGTTCTTGACGACCATGGCCGTCACCTGGGAATAGGTATAGAAGACGATGGAGAAGAGCGTCAGGCCGGTCACGATCACCACCAGCAGCAGCTGGATCCTGATGGAAAGTGCCTTGAATCTCGACAATCCGGCTTCCTCCGCTATTCGTGCATCCAATGGAATTATAGCAGACGCACGCTCCTTTTCCCAACCGGTCGACCCATCTGCTCGTCGGGCGCACGGAAAGGGGGTCCTGCAGAACCTGCAGGACCCCCCTCGGGTCGGTTTGCGTGAAGTGCGAAGGTCCTACTTGAGGCCCAGCTTCGCGGCTTCTGCGTTGGCATCGGCGATGACGGCGTCATAACCGGAGGCCTTGTAGTCGGCGATGAGCTTGGCGTAGTCGGCTTCGAAATCATTGGAGAGCACGAGCTTGATCGTGTCTTCCTTGAAGTTCTCGACCGCCTTGGCCTTGGAAGCGTAATCGATCTTTTCCATGCGGATGTCGCTGTTGAAGGCCTTGCCGGAGGTCAGCCAGACATCGAGAGCCGC
>CAXNDY010000026.1:0-8628 GCA_964201095.1 Saccharofermentanales bacterium | reverse complement strand
CTCGGCGTGCGCGAACAGGTTGTACACGCGCGGGTCGTCGAAATCCAGGGAGCACGTCACCTCGCCGATGCCCTTCGCGCCCAGCGCCCTGTAGTACAGGAGGAACCTCGACAGGTCCGTGTCGGGCGAGTTCTCGCCCCAACGCGGGTCGACGTTGCAGAAGAAGAGGTACGTCTCCGGGTGCGTCGAAGCGAGTTCAGCCGCCTCCTCGTTGGTGATGTAGTGGTACGAACACTCCGGGATGCAGCTCGGAAGGTTCACGCCCCGCTCGATGCCGAGCCGGTCGTAGATCCCCCGCAGCTCCCCCGGCGTGGCGTACGTCGTGCCGTTCGGGCGCAGGAACCCGCGCCGGACCGTCGAGTGGACGTGGATGTCGATCTTCTTCATGTCAGCCTCCATGGCCCTTGAAACCGGTCCAGCGGTTCCAGTAGTCGGAGCCGCTCTTCACGGACGCGAGCGACCGCACGTCCTCGCGCGAACCGCCGGCCGAAAGGATCCGCTCCGCGTCCCTGCAGGCGCCGATGTATGATTGTACGCGGCGGAGGTTCTCGCCTTCGGACATGTTCGAGGTCAGGACCAGGAAGGTGCCCGACGCGCCGTCCCCCACCAGATGGTATACGAAATCGGCGATCTCCTGCACCGTCATGTTCCAGAGGTGGAAGCTCGCCAGGCGCCATAGGAAGGGCACCCGGATCGCCTCGGTCACGATCGGCGGGATCAGCAGCGGGGAGATCGACGGGTCGTAGTAATCGACGCCCATCCGCTCGACGAACGTCAGCTGAGGGCGGGCCAGCCCCTCGCAGTGCAGCTCCCGCTCGCCGGTCAGGGTCCGCGCGCGGTACTGCTCCTCCCAGAAGGGCAGGACGTGCGTGGGGAAGAACTCCGGCGGCACGAAGGCAGCCGCGTCGTCCGCCAGGTAGGCGTAGGTGGGGTGGATCGGGTCGACGCCGAGGACGTCGCGCTTCATGAACCGGTGGAACGCGTTCTCGCTTCGGGTAATCTGCCCGAGGTAGGTCGCGAGGAGGTCCGGGTCATCGTAGAGCTCGTAGAAGATCTTCTCGCCGTTCAGAAGGAACGCCGTGGTGACGGGCCCCTGCCCGCTGAGCCCGAGGCGGACGGGTTCGCCCGGAAAGGCCTCCTGAAGGCGGCGCTTGAAGTCCAGGTACAGCGGGATCGCGCCGGCCTTCCCGAAGTCGATGTCGGCGTGGCGGTCCATGTAGGCCACCGCCTCCGCGAGCCCGTCGAACATGCGCTCGACCGCGACCTCGCCGTCGCCCGGCGGGAAGCGCAGGGGGGCGCCGATGCCGCTGAGGTGTCCGTAGCTGATGTCGGGCGTGCTGACGTCGGGCACCGAGACGTCGTCGCCGAAGATCTCGCGCTGCTTCCTCCGCCCGTTGCGATAGAGCTGGACCACGGCGTTGACGTCCGTGTAGTACTCGTGCAGGGAGATCCCCTCATATTCCAGATAGGCGTAGACATTGCCATGCACCTTCCATTGAAAACGCGTTTCAGCCCGCAGGGTATCGTATTTGTCCATCCGTTTTCCTACCCTTCCCTTTCAAGCCTGGCAGAGACGAGGAACAGCGCCAGGATGCCGATTCCGGACAGCACGAAGATGAAGCGGTACGTGCCGACGGCTCCCGCCACCGAGCCGTAGAGCAGGGATGCCGCCGAGGCCGCGACCACGCCCGAGACGTTCGCCACGATCATCGTGTCCAGTCGCTCCGCCGCCGGTCGAAGTAGGTGACGACCATGGTGGTTGCATGGACCATCGGGTTGCCGATCGCCCAGACCAGGTTGAAGAGATAGAGGAACAGAAGGTTGCGTCCGACCCCACGCATCAGTCGTACCGGACCCGGGCGACACGGTGCATCCTGCGTTCCTCCTGATGGGGCAAGCATAGCACGAGCCGTTTCCGAGAGGTATGTATGGAATTGATGTCCGAGTCCTAAGCATCCTCTATACTATCAGGCAGGACGAACTTGTATCTTGGGTATGGAGAATGGCATGTCTGCACGATGAACGGAGGATCCGGATGGAAAACCGACTCGCACTGCTCGGCGGTCCCAGGGCCGTCGCCGATTTCGCCCCTGAGCTCTTCGCCTGGCCCATCATCACCCGCGAGGACGAAGAGGCCGTGCTGAGCGTCCTTCGCGCCGGCAACATGTCGGGCACGGACGTCACGAAGCGCTTCGAGGACGCGTTCGGCGCCTGGCTCGGGATGCCCTATGCGCTGGGCTTCAACAACGGCACCTCCGCGGTGCAGGGCGCGATGTTCGCCTGCCGCATCGGCGTCGGCGACGAGATCATCGTCCCGAGCGTCACCTACTGGGCGTCCGTGATCCAGTCCATGACCCTCGGCGGCACGCCCGTCTTCGCCGACATCGACCCGACGACGCTGTGTCTGGATCCCAACGACATCGAGTGGCGCATCGGACCGCGCACGAAGGCCATCCTGGTCGTCCACTACCTCGCGCACCCCGCCGACATGGACCCGATCATGGCGATCGCGAAGAAGCACGGCCTCAAGGTCATCGAGGACTTCTCCCACGCCCAGGGAGGACTCTACAAGGGCCGCCGCGTCGGCACCATCGGCGATGTCGGCGCCACCAGCCTCATGTCCGGCAAGTCGCTCGCCATCGGCGAAGCCGGTATGCTGATCACCCGCGACCGGGAGATCTACGAGCGCGCCGCGGCCCTCGGCCACTACGAGCGCTTCGACGCCTCCTTCACGACCGAGGACCTGAAGCCCTACGCCGGCCTGCCCCTCGGCGGCTACAAGTTCCGGATGCACCAGCTGAGCTCCGCCGTAGGGCTCGTCCAGCTCAAGTACTACGACGAGCGCTGCGCCGAGATCCGCAAGGCCATGAACTATTTCTGGGACCAGCTCGAAGGCGTGCCCGGCATCCGCGCGCACCGCGTCGCCAAGGACTCGGGCAGCGACATGGCCGGCTGGTACGGCGCCCATGGTCTCTACTTCCCCGAGGAACTCGGCGGCCTGTCGATCACCCGCTACGCCGAAGCCGTCCGCGCCGAGGGCGTCGACGAGATGAGCGCGGGAGCCAACGCCGCCCTGCACACCCACGCCCTGTTCCAGACCGCCGACGTCTACGGGGCCGGCAAGCCGACCCGCATCGCGAACGCCGAGCGCGACGTCCGCACGTTCGACACGAGCCTGCCCGTCAGCGAGGGCATCGGCGCCCGCTCCTTCTTCATCCCCTGGTTCAAGCACTTCGACAAGGGAGCCATCGACACCTTCGTCGAAGCGTTCCGCAAGGTTTCGGAGAACTACCGGGACCTGCTTCCGGGCGACCCGGGCAATCCGGCGCGACTCGGCGGCTGGCACTTCTTCAAGCACACGAAGAAGAAATAGCCGCATTCCGACCCTTCGCGATTCGTTGTAGAATGGGGTTGACACAAGGAGGGGCGCCATGTTCCGTCTCGGTATCATCGGCTCTGACAACAGCCACGCCGACGCGTTCGCCGAACTCGTCAACAAGCCCGACCCCCGCTCGGGGAAACTCCTGTTCCCCGACTTCCGCATCGTAGGGATCTACGGACCCGACCCCGTCCGCACCGCCGAGGTCGCCAAGAACGGCGACATCGACTTCATCGCGCCGACGCCCGCGGACCTGATCGGCCGCATCGACGCCGCCATGGTCGTCTTCCGTCACGGCGGGCTGCACCTGCCGCACGCCCTGCCCTTCCTCGAGGCGGGCATCCCGGTCTGGGTCGACAAGCCGCTGACCGTCTCCGCGAAGGACGCGCGCACCCTGATCGACGCCGCCGCGGCGAAGGGTCTCCCCCTGACCGGCGGGTCCAGCCTCAAGTTCATCCCCGACGTCCTGCAGGCCAGGCGCGCCGCCGACGGTGACACCCGCATCGGCAAGCTGCGCACCGCCACAATCGACTTCCCCGGCACGCTCGAGAACGAGTACGGCGGTCTGTACTTCTACGGCCCGCACCTCGTCGAGATGGCCCTGAAGATCTTCGGCTACCGCCCGAAGTCCGTGCTCGCGTCCGCCACCGGCGGCTGCGTCGCCGCGATCGTCCGCTACGAGGACTTCCAGGTCACGCTCGACTTCATCCCCGGCGCCCAGGAGTACCACGTCGTGCTGCATGGCGAGAAGGGTACCTGGATCCGCGAGATCGACCTGACCGACCTCTACCGGTACGAGTTCGAGCACTTCGCGAAGGCGATGCGCACCGGCCGCACCGACGACACCGCCCAGGAACTGTACGCCCCGATCGAGATGCTCGACGCGATCCTCGCTTCGCTCGCGTCCGGCCGGGCCGTGCCGCTTCTCGGCTACTGAGGAGGGACGGCGCATGCGCATCGATTGCCACAACCACCCCGACTGGCACGGCACCGACCTGTCGAAGTTCGTCGCGAACCTCGACCGGAATCACATCGACAAGTCCTTCGTCCTCAGCTGGGAGTGCAACGTCGACGAGTACGAGCCGGACTCCGCGCGCTACTTCGCGTACGGCCCGGAAGGCCCGATCCCCTTCGCGCGCTGCCTCTCCTACGTCGAGCGCGCCCCCGACCGCTTCCTCCTCGGCTTCGCACCCGACCCGCGCAAGCCCGATGCCTGCGAGCGTCTCCGCGCGATGACCGCGATCTACGGCGTGCAGATGTGCGGCGAGCTCAAGCTGCGCATGATGTACGACGACCTCGACGCCCTGCGCATGTACCGCGTCGCCGGCGAACTCGGCCTCCCCGTCCTCGTCCACCTCGACTACGAGTTCCCCAACTCCTACAACTTCCCCCGCCCGAACTGGTGGTACGGCGGCGGCATCGAGCCCTTCGCCCGCGCCGTCGCGGCCTGCCCCGACACGGTCTTCATCGGCCACGCGCCCGGTTTCTGGGCCCACATCTCCGATGACGACCAGTTCGACAAGGTCGCCTACCCGACCGGCCCGGTCGTGCCGGGCGGCCGCATCGTCCAGCTGCTCGACCGTTACCCGAACCTCTACTGCGATACCTCCGGCGGATCGGGCTGCAACGCCCTGAAGCGCGACCCGGCCTATGCGCTCGAGTTCCTCACCAGGTACCAGGACCGGATCCTGTTCGGCCGCGACGACTTCAACTCCGACCTGCAGGATTTCCTCGACAGTCTGCCGCTGCCTGAAGAAGTCCGTGCGAAGATCGATTCGGGCAATCTCGAGCGCCTGCTCGCGCAGGGCGCAGCGAAGCGGGCGTAAAACGATGAACGTGAAGTCCGTCGCATCCTTGATGTACACTACGCCATGGAGGGTCATCCCATGAACGTGCTAGCCGTCGGTTGCCACCCGGACGACCTCGAGATCGCCTGCTTCGGCACCCTCGCCCGCTACGTGCAGGAAGGCGCGAAGGTCACGGTCTGCCACGTCGCCAACGGGAACCTGGGCCACGCCGTGATCCGTCCCGATGACCTCCGCCGCATCCGCATCGGCGAGGCGAAGGACGCCGCGGCTCTGATCGGCGTCTCGGACGTCGCAAACCTCGACGTCGGCGACCTCGAGGTCCGCGCCAAGGACGCCGCGCTGCTGCGCCTGATGGTCGACCTCGTCCGCCGCGTCCAGCCCGACGTGATCCTCACCCACGCCCCGGACGACTACATGCAGGACCACCGCGAAGTGTCCCAGCTGGTCTTCGACGGGAGCTTCTCCGCGAGCGTCCCCTTCTACGAGACGCCCACGAAGGGCACCGCCGGGGTCGCGCCGCTGTTCTACATGGACACGCTGGCCGGCGTCGGCTTCCTGCCCGAGCAGTACGTCGACGTGACGGCGACCTTGGACCTCAAGCTCCAGGGCCTCGCCGCCCACCACAGCCAGATCGACTGGATGAAGGAACACGACGGCATCGACTTCCTCGAGTTCGTGCGCACCTGCACCCGCTTCCGCGGTCTGCAGTGCGGCGTCGCCTACGCCGAGGGGTTCCGTGCCGCCGCCGCCTGGCCCAGACTCTCCACGAAGCGCCTGCTGCCCTGACGAGACAAGAGGAGGAACGAACACCATGGATTTCATGAGCACCGTCCAAGGCTCCCTGCTGGAAGACTTCTACCCGAAGGGCTGGGACATGGCCCGCATCGACGCCTGCGCGTCCCACCCCGCCTCGTCCGTCCTCGACCGCCAGAAGGACTGGAACCGGGACTTCCGACCCGTTCCCTGCGAAAACCTGAACGACTTCGACATGATGATGGGGCACGAGATCGCCCACACCATCCGCAAGGCCCGCGAGGACGGCGTCGAGCTGGCCATGATCCTGCCGGTCGGTCCGATGGGCATGTACCGCTGGGCGGTGTACTTCCTGACCGAGTGGAACGTCTCCTGCAGCCACGTCTGGGGCTTCAACATGGACGAGTGGGCCGACGGGGAGGGCAACACGCTGCCCGCCTCCGACCCGGCCGGTTTCCAGAACGCCATGCTGGGCGCCTTCTACGGCCCGCTGGGCAAGCTGACCGTGCCCGAGTCGCACCGCAACTTCGCGACCAAGGAGAACCTGCCGACATACGCCGCGAAGATCGCCGCGCTGAAGGCGAAGGGAGCCCGTCTCGTGACCGTCTTCGGCATCGGCCGCATGTGCCACATCGCCTTCTGGGAACCGCACTTCGCCGGCGAATTCGCCTCGGTCGAGGAGTGGAAGAAGCAGACTCACCGGATCGGCGCGAAACTGCACCCCCTCACCGTCGAGCAGAACGCGATCACCTCGTTCAAGAGCCGCACCACCCTCGTCCCCTGCCGCGCGAACACCATCGGGCCGGGGCTGTTCCTGCAGTCGGACTGGATCATCGGCGGCGCCGACGGCGTCCTCGGACGCGGCATGCAGTGGCAGGGGCTGTCCTTCTGGATGACCCTCCGCTACGGCACCGACATGTGGGTCCCGTCGACGTTCATGCCCACCCTGCCGGGCAAGCTGTTCTTCCTGAAGGAACTCGCAGGACCCTTGATCGCGGAAGCGAATTAGAACCCTTGTTGGACAGACGCTAAGAGGAGGACATCGCTTTGAAGAAGATCCGTTGGGGCGTCCTGGGTGCCGCCGGCATCGCCGACCGCCGTTCCATCCCCGGCCTGATGCTCGCCGAACACGCCGTGCTCGAAGCCGTCATGGAGATCGATGCGACGCTCGCCGAGAAGATCCGCGCGAAGTATGGCTGCAGGTCCGCCTATGTCGATGAGAACGCACTCATCGCGGACCCTTCCGTGGACGCCGTCTACATCGCGTCGCCCGTCGCGCATCACGCCCGTCAGGCGCTCGCCTGCATCGCGGCCAGGAAGCCCTTCCTCATCGAGAAGCCCCTCGCGCTCGATGCCGACACCGCGAAGACGATTGCCGACGCCGCCGATGCCGCCGGTCTCCCCGCCGCTTGCGGCCTCATGATGCGGTTCGGCAGCTGGCACGAGATCATCCGCGACACGATCCGGTCCGGCAAGCTCGGCAAGGTCGTCTCCGCGAAGGCGCAGTTCACCTGCTGGTACCCCGACATGCCCGGCGCCTGGCGCCAGAAGATGGCGACCTCCGGCGGCGGTTCGCTGATGGACATGGGTGTGCACTGCATCGACCTGATCCAGTACGCGCTCGGCAGCAAGGCCGTCAAGGTCGCCGCGCTGATCGACACCCGCGCCAACCGGTACGACATCGAGGACGAGGCCACGATTCTGTTCCAGCTCGCCGACGGGACGCATGCGACCGTCGAGGCCAGCTTCTGCATCCCCGACTCCGCCGCCGCGTGGCGCATGGAGTTCGCGGGCACCAAGGGCACGATCGTCGCCACCGAGACGCTCGGCCAGGTCGACGGCGGCACCGTCTCGGTCAAACTCGACGACCAGGGCGCTTATAACGCCCAGCAGGACAAGGGTCAGGCGGCCGCGTCCGTCGAAGGCCCCGCGCGCTTCGGCAACATGTACGGACGCGAGTTCGACTCCTTCTCCTTGTCCCTTCTGCAGGGCAATCCCGTCGAGGTCCCGCTCGCGGACGCCGTCCAGGTCCAGCGCGTCGTCGAGGCCGCCTACGAGTCCGCGAGGACCGGCCGCTTCGTCTCGCTCTGACGGGCGCTCCAGCGCCAGAAGGGGTCCGTCGATTTTGAACGTCTTCGACCTCATCGGTCCCGTCATGATCGGGCCATCCAGTTCCCACACCGCCGGCGCCGTCCGCCTCGGCCGCGTCCTGTTCGATCTGCTGGGCGCGCCGCCGCGCTCGGTCGTCTTCGAGCTCCACCAGTCCTTCGCCCGCACCGGGCCGGGACACGGGACGCCACAGGCCCTGATGGCCGGTCTGCTCGGCATGCGACCCGACGACGAGCGCATCCCACGCAGCCTCGACATGGCCCGGGAAACGGGGATCCTGTATGAGTTCCGCGACGTCGACCTGAAGGACGCGCACCCGAATTCCGTCCGCATCTCCGCGGTCGCGCCCGACGGCTCGTGCCGCTCGCTGCAGGGATCCTCGATCGGGGGCGGCGTGATCCGCGTGACGTCCATCGACGACCTCTCCGTCGACTTCTCGGGCGAGTTCCCGACGCTCGTGCTGCTGCACGAGGACCGCGTCGGCATGATCGCCGAAGTGACCCGCGTACTCGCAGAGTCCCGCGTCAACATCGCCAACATGCGCGTCTACCGCTCCTATCGTTCCGGACTCGTCGCGAC